>JAUXFI010000002.1 GCA_030620125.1 Anaerolineae bacterium | reverse complement strand
TGTGGGTGTAGAATTGGCGCGAGGGGCGGACAGTCTGCGTCAGCGGGTGGTCAGTGCCGCCTACAAAGGCATCTATCCTCCGGTTATGCCGCAGGTAGGAGTATGCTCGCTCGACCAAGACCCGGATCGGGCTGTGGTGGTAGTTCGGGTAGCTCCAAGTGATCAAGCGCCCCATGCAGTTGATAAACGACGGAAAGTATACGTGCGGGTGGACAGCCAGACTGAGCCACATAGCCTGGCAACTCTGGACGAGTTGGAGTGGCTGTGGGATCGCAGGCGACAGGCAGAAGAAAGACGCGATGCCCTGATCGAGGCGGCGATGGAACGGGCTGCCTGGATACTGAAACGCCCGGCGAACATCAGTGAGGAGCCCCCCTTACTCAGGGCTTGGGTTGTCCCCCACTTCTACTCCGGCGAAGAAGCCTTGCCACCGAATGCTGTGAAGGAGATTGTGCAAACCTGCAGTGTTCACTCGGATGTGAGGGGTGGGTTGTCGTTTCCCAACTTTGCGTACAGGAAACGCAGCGTGCCCTTGGGATACTGCGTCTACTCCAGTCGCGACAGAGAAGCTGAATACGACGAATTGGGCACAAGTGGCCTGTTATTCAGTGAAATGAAGCTGTACGGAGTCAATGAGCAAACAGGGTATAAGCAACTGCATGTCGGTCGGATTCTGAGCCAGATCGACGGTCTGCTCAAATTCGCCAACCTTGCCTACGAACGGGGACAATTATGGGGTCTGCTACAGGTCCACGCCTCGCTGCACCACGTTCAAGGTGTTATGCTCTATGCAGTTGTTGATCGATTGCGGACGTACGACCGAGATGTACTTGATGGGCTTCGATCTCCTAACAAAGTCATTCTTGCGCTAGATAAGACGGTAGACAGGTTCGCTCTCGAAGAGACCCGGCCGAAGATTGTCAAGCAAGCAGCTAGGTCAATCCTCTGGGCCTTCGGCTACGCTTGGGACGAGAAGGAGTTTGAGCAGTGGTGCTCGAAGATATTGAGGTGAGCCATCACTTGGCAGCAATCAAGGCCCAGGTGGACGAGGCGGCAGTGGAGTTGTGGGGCATTACAGGCAGGGAGTTGAAGGAGATACGGCGGTCGTTGGAGGAGTTGGGCTGAGTGGCGCAGGCGAACCAGGCGGCGGCGTCCAGGGCAACAACCTCGGCCACGGCGGGAGCATTACCCGCTACCCCAGCCCCAAACCCAACTGAAGAACAACGTCGTGAACCCACGCACGAGCGAGGGAGCAGCCCACCGCTTTCGCTGGCTGGCACCACTCGAAGAGGAGAAACCCACGTGAACCCCATCACCCAATTCACCGACCGCGCCATCCGCAACGTCGAAACGGTCATCGTCGGCAAGCGAGAGCAGATTGAACTGCTGATGGTGGCCCTCCTGTGCCAGGGACACGTGCTCATAGAGGACGTGCCCGGCACCGGCAAGACGATGCTGGCCCGGGCCACGGCCGCCAGTAGGTGCCAGGACCTTTCCCCCAGGCAGGGCCTCTAGCTCGAGAGATCAAGGAACTGGTGGCGAGCAACTATGGAGATTAAGGGAGAAGAAATGATGGGCACGCTCGTAAGCCTACCGGTACGCGGGCATGGCTGGCGGCGCGCTGGGTCTTCCACTGGGGGTTGCGCCGCTACGAGTCGGGCAACCTGGTGACGGTGCGGGGATGACCACCGGTCAAATCCGCCACTTGTACTTTTTCCGTGCCGCCTTCTTAAAGTCCTGCAGCACGCCGCCCTTGTCCTTGATCTGCCAACCGTCATAAGCCTCCCAACGGAACAGCAGCGCGCAGCGGATCTGCTGCCGGTTGGGATCGCTGTTCCAGCGGTTCACCTCGGCGTACATCCCCTGGACCCAGCCGCTGTCGGCGTTGGCCCACGCCCTCTCCACCTGGTCGGTCTCGGTAATGAAAACAGGCACGTCCCGCCACCTGGCGGGGATCAGGTCCATATAGGTGCGGTAGGCGTAAAAGTTATAGTACTGCCAGCTCAGTTTCTTGTCGGGAAAGCGGATGGGCGGATGATGCTCCTGCCCAAACAGCTTCCGGTCGGTGATCAGCTTTGGCGCAGCGCCGTGGGTGTAGGCGTGCAGCGTGAAACCATCCAGCGCCTCAATCCTGCGCAGCATGCGGGTGAACCAGTTGCCGTTGCAGCCGGCGACGGCGTTGTAGGGGTCAACCGCGCCCGGCACGACGACGGCGTCGGCAGGGCTCAGGCCAGGGATGCGCCGGTAGACCGCCTTGATGGCCCGGTAGACGCGGTTGAAGCAATCGGCGTAACTTTCGGGGGTGATGCGGTGCCCGCCCCGACCCTGGTCGTTGCCAGGATACTCACGCGGGTTGTTCATCTCGTTGCCAATGATCCAGACGTGGCAGCCGCCTTTGGGGTCGCCCCGGTCAATCGAGCGATCCACGAAAGCCGCACAGGTGCGGGCAAAGTCGTCGTACTGGCGTGGTTCGGGAATGGTGCCGCTGGAACCGTAGCCGTGGTTGAGCCGCGCCAGGATGCCAAAGCCGTCACGCGACCACTCGTAAAAAGTATTGCGGTCGCCGCCGGTTCCCGCGTGGTCGGTGCCAATGCCGTGGGTAAAGAGCACCCAGCCGGTCACGCCAGCCGATTTGAGCAGGTTGCGGTCGTAGCGGTCGTGGACGCCGTAGATGTAGCGGCTCTCGCCGGTCCGTACCGTCGCCTTGTGGGGGCTGGGAGTGAAAGGCTTGAGGTACTGCGCGCCGATGAAGCCGCGCTTGAGGGCCGGCGTCTCGACCTCGATCCACTGCCCCGCCTGCCCGATCTTGGCCCCCGCGCTGACCGGGTCTATCACGCGCAGCGGCACCGCCCCGCCGACCCACCACTGGACGGCCCCGCCTGGCGAGCCGCGCATCTCCGCCCACAACCCGGCCGCCGGGCTCGTCTGCACAGTCGGAAGCGGCTTGGTCGTGAGGTCGGGCTTCTCCTTGCTCAGGTAGACGGTACCGCCGTAGCTCAAGGTGAGCCAGCCGGTCTCCCCATCGGCCAGGCGTACCTTCTGGAACTTGTAGCCATCGGGGTGCTCCCTGGGCGACCCCAACGCGGTGACCTGCGCGCCGTAGGGCACGATGATACCGCTAAAGCTGGCCAGGCTCGGCTCCGGCCGCTCGCGCAGCTTGAGCCCATCGAACCACTTGACCCACAGATTGCCGCTCTCCACGTCTGGCTCAGGTTGCTCCTCCTCCACCTCGATCAGGTAAACGGTGTCGCCGCAACTGCGCGTCAGCCAGCCAACCCGGCCCTCGGGCGTGCGAACGCGCTGGAAGACGTACCCCTCTGGATGGGAGAATACCTCTCCGATGGCGACCACGACGGTACCGTAGGGCACGACTATACCTGTAAAGCTGGCCAGCCCGGACTCTGGTTGAGTGCGCATTCGGAGTCCCCGGGGCCAGTCCACTTGCAGTCTCTTGCCTTCCGCTGGAGGTGGTGCGGTCTCCACCGGGCTCAGGTAGACGGTGTCGCCGTCCCGGTAGGTGAGCCAGCCCACCTGCCCCTCCGGCGTGCGCACCTGCTGGAACGAGAATTGCGCATCGTATTGCTGCGGCTCTCCGATGGCCTCCACCGCCGTGCGGTGAGGCACTTTGACGCCGGTGTAGCTGGCGCTCGTCGGCTCCGGCTGTGTGCGGAGCTTGAGGCCATCCGGCCAATTGACCTGGAGCTTTTTTCTATCCGCCATCCTCTGCCTCCTTCTTTTTCCTCGATTGCTACAACACCTACATTATACCCCCTAACCGCCCTGTCGAGCAAATCGCCGCGCTCGCTCAGACACAGCCCCTCTGGAGCACGTTTGACCAGTCGGCACGGGATTTGCAGATCAACGTCGAGACGTGAACCGGCTCCACCGGCCACGTCGCCATCAGGCCGGGCAACGCCATCAACGCCAGCGCGACCAGGAACAAGGGCCACTTGAGTTGGGGAGCGGTTTCGACGACGTGACGTAGCAGGTGGAGCAGGAAGCAGAACGGAAGGCGCAAGCCATCCCCTCACTGACGGCCGAGGTACTCTTCTACGCCGCCCGAGAGGCCATCCGCAACGCTGCCCACCACGGACGAGACCGGGAAGCCGCCTGCCCGTTGCACCTCCTCGTCGGAGTTGCCTGGCACGATCCTTCGGCAGTCTCAGGACAACACGGGCTGGAGATCACCATCGAGGATAACGGCGTAGGGTTGGGGGCGGCGAACCGGTCAGAGCGGAGCAGTGGCCAGGGTTTGGCCTTGCACAGTACGATGATGGCCGTCGTCGGCGGGACGCTGGCAGTGAAAAGTGTCCCAGGCGCATACACTCGCCTCTCGTTGACGCTGCCGGAGGAGACGTGCCAGGAGGCTTGCAGTTAGCCTTCCGTGTCTGTCTCGCGCGAGGAGGCAGGCCCTTGACCCTCCACAGCCACCGGTAAGGCCAGGGAGAAGGTGCTTCCCTGATCCGGGCCGGGGCTCTTCACGTGCGTCCGGCCGCCATGCACCTCGGCGACGTAACACACAAAAGCCCAGCCGATCCCCAGTCCCTCTCGCCCCCGCCGCAGAGCATCGGCACTCTGCTCGAACGGCTGTCCCAGCACCGCCAGCACCTCCGGCGTCAGGCCCACACCGGTATCCGACACTTTGATCACTACCCACCCCTCGGACTCAAAGACCTGCACCTGTGCTCGTCCACCAGACAAGTTGAACTTTACCGCGTTGTGGGCCATCTGAAAGACCGCCTCGCCCAATAATTCGGGATCAACGTGGACCTTTGACAGGTTAGGGGACACGAAAACCCGAAAATCTACCCCTCGCGTCTGAGCCAGCACCGCCGCCGGCTGCACCGCCCACGGGATCGCCTGGTCCAGGGAGATGTATCCTAGCTGCGGCTCGCGCCGCTTGTTCACCAGTTCAGCGAACTTTACCACCCCGCCGACCTGCCGGTGCAAGCCCGCGATCTCGGTCGCCAGGTTGTCCAGAGCCTCCTGCTGATCAACCTGGAGACTCGTATTCCCCTGCTGCAACACCTGGAGCGCCAGGCCAATGACGGCAAAGGGGGACATAAGTTCGTGCGTAACCGCACCGAGGAACGCTGCCTTCAGCCGGTCAACTTCCTCCAGGCGCTGTTGAGCTTCCTCCAGCGCCTCTCGCGCCATCCGTTCTCGCTCAGATAGTTCCTTCAGTTCGCGGGCATAGATCACCAATTGATCAGCAGGCATAGAGGAAAGATCTGTCCGTCGCTCACGTGGCTCGATGGGTCGTCCGGCGAGCGCCTCGTTGACCAGGGCAATGACCTCGGTAGGGCTGAACGGCTTGGTCAGGTACTCGTCGGCCCCTGCTGCGACTCCCACCAAACGGTCGCTCTCCTCTGCCTTTGCCGTGATAAAAATCACCGGGATGGAACTAGTGACAGGATCGGTCTTCAATGTCGCACAGACCTCAATGCCGGACTTGCCCGGCATCATCACGTCAAGCAGGATCAGGTCAGGCTGCAGCTCGTGGGCCAGCGCCAGCGCCCGATCTCCGTCGTAGGCCACGACTGTGTCTAGTCCCTCCATGTCCAGCGTCGCCGCGAGAGCCTCCGCCAGAGGCCTCTCGTCGTCAACGATCAGAACCGTTCCCCGCACGCCCTTTTCCTGCAACTCCTGTTCAGCCATCTGCCAATTACTCCTCTCCCGCAGCCATCGCGTGGTCTCAGTAGATACGGGTTTCTACGAACACATTTTACCCCAGTTGCCTCTCTTTGTCCATTGCAAAAAGACTACAAGTAACTATTCACCCGCCCGTAGGTTTGGACGGGTTTTCAACGCCAGAACACGTCTCGACGGCTATGCAAGCCTGCGAGCACAGCAAATCGTAGCCTGCGGGAGGGTAGTGAGCATCCTGCGGCGTGCAGGCCAGCAGAGCTTCCCCCGCCAGCGTGCCCAGACGCCCCGCGAATACGGCGACACGCTGGGACCTCACCCGGGGCAGGCGCAGCAGGAGATGGACGTGCTCACCCAGACATTCGTGGAGGCACGTTACAGCCGTCACTCCTTCGATCGGGAGCAAGACAAGCAAGTACGCTATCTTCTCAAAAAGTTGGGGCGAAAGTAGGTCGGATTTGCTATCCGACCCTGTGGCGGTTAGCAAAACCGCCCTACGCTGCCCTTGCCCCAAGGTATTGAGAAAATACCAAGTACGCGCCAGTTGGCAGCAGGTGAAAGCCGCGCTGCGAGCGCTCAAGCGCAGAAAGGGAACGCAGATAAAGTCAGCAGGAATTCACGTTTTCTGCGTTCATCCACGTCCGAACATGGGATTCCTCAGCCAATCGAGGCACAGCCCTTTACATCGGCTGACCACTGTCGTCGTAGCCGCGCCCCATGCCCCGGTAGGTGAAGCCCAGTTCGCGCATACGCTGTGGGTCGTAGATGTTACGACCGTCCATCAGCACCGGCTGACGCATCAACTCCCCGATGCGCCCCATATCCAATTGCTTGAACTCGTTCCACTCGGCGACCAGCATCAGCGCATCGGCTCCTTCAGCCACCTCGTAGGGGTCCTTGCAATAAGTGATGCTATCGCCCAGGATGCGCTGCGCGTTCTCCATCGCTACCGGGTCGTAGGCCCTCACATTCGCCCCTTCGTACAGCAGCAGGTGGATGATCTCGACCGAGGGAGCATCCCGCATATCGTCGGTGTCCGGCTTGAATGAGAGCCCCAGCACGCCGACCGTCTTGCCCCGGAAGCCACCCAGGATGTGGCGTAGCTTGGTCACGAACCGCTTGCGCTGATCGTAGTTGATCTCCATCACCGCCCGCAGCATCTGCGGGTGAGCGCCGTGTGTGGCGGCCATGTGCGCCAACGCCTTGACGTCCTTGGGAAAACAGGAGCCACCCCAACCGATGCCAGCCTCCAGAAACTGCGGATTGATGCGGCTGTCGCTTCCCATACCCCGCCCCACTTCCTTCACGTCGGCCCCCAGTGCCTCGCAGACGTTGGCCATCTCATTGATGAACGATATCTTGGTCGCCAGAAAGGCGTTGGAGGCGTACTTGATCATCTCGGCCGTGCGCAAGTCGGTGATGATGGTCTCGGCGTGCAGCGGGTAGTACAATTCGGCCACTCGCTCGGCCGCCTCCCGATTGGTGGAGCCGAGCACAATCCGGTCGGGGTTCCTGGCATCGTAGACTCCCGAGCCCTCGCGCAGGAATTCGGGATTGGAGACGACCCGAAAAGGAATTGAGGAGTCGGGCATCGCAGCACGCACGATGCCGGCTACCCAATCGCCGGTACCGATGGGCACAGTGGACTTGTTGATGATGATGACCGGCTGGTGGATACGCTTCGCCACGTCGGTCACGGAGGCCTCGACGTAGGCCAGGTCCGCCTCGCCGCTGTCGCCCGAGGGCGTGCCTACCCCGATGAAGACGAACTCTGCACCCTGCATCGCTTCATCGTAAGAGGTGGTAAAGTTCAGCCGGCCGGCCTCGTGGTTGCGCCGCACGATCTCCTCCAGGCCTGGCTCGTAGATAGGCAAGATGCCCTTTTTCAAATTGTCGGACTTTTGCTTGTCGCGGTTCAAGCATACGACGCGATTGCCCAGGTCGGCCAGACAAGCGCCGGTAACCAGGCCCACGTAGCCAACGCCGATGACACAGATGTTTTTCATAGTGATTGTTTCCTCCTTATTTGTAGATTGGTAGATTGGTAGATTGGTTGGTACTACGACCGCATTTCCGGTTGGGAATGTGCCAATTTACCAGTTTCCCAGTATACCAATGTACCGCTTCAGTCCAAACTCTGACTCAAATTACGCACAGCGACGGCGGTCACGAGCAGCCCCATCAACAACATTGCCACCGCGTGAGGCCACAGCACGTCTAACCCCGCTCCCTTGAGCATCACTCCCCGGATGATAGTGAGATAGTGGCGAAAAGGCACCACCTGCGCGATAGCCCGCAGTGCGACGGGCAAGTTTTTGACCCGCACCAGGTAGCCGGAAAAGGTCATATCCACCATCGCCAGGACAAAGACCAACAGGATGGCCTGCTGCTGCGTGCGGGCGATGCCAGAGATGAGGATGCCGTAGCCAATCTCGACGACGATGAACAACAGCGTCAGGACAAAGAGCAGCGGCAAGGAACCGCGCAGCGGCACGTGAAAACCAAAGACGGCGACGGTTAGCATAAATAGAAAGTTCAGCGCCCCGATGACCAGGGCCGGGATCGCCTTGCCGACGACCAACTCGATGCGGCGCAGAGGCATGACCATCAACTGCTCCAACGTGCCCAGTTCCCGCTCGCGGGCCAGCCCGATGGAGGCGACAGTGAGCGTCACCTGATAGACGATAAAGCCCACCTGCGCCGGTATGGAGAAAAACCGAAAGTTGAGCGTCGGGTTGTAGCGCACCGTGGTGCGCAGCTCGATGGTAGAAACCAGGTTTTTCGGGCAAAGACCGGTTTCTCTAGCCAGGTCGGCGGCAAAGGCAGCGACAGCCTCACGAGCGCCGCTGAGGGCGATGCGGCCCGGAATATTGTTGCTGCCATCGGCGATGAGCTGAATACGCGCTGTCTGCAAACCGTCGGACAGGTCAGCAGACTTTGAGTTCAATCGAGCCGCAAATCCGGCGGGGACGATGACGACGAGCGTGGCCTCCCCCTCGTCGAGGAGCCGGTGGGTGTCCGCCAAGGTGGCAGGGTAGTGGTGGATGTTCAATTCCTCTCTGTTATCGAGCGCAGCGACAAACTGACGGCTGGCGCTGGAGCGGTCGAGATCGAGCACGGCCACGCGCAGGTCAGAGATGCGAGAACTGGTGGCGTGGGCCAGCAGGATCAGTTGAAGGACAGGCAGAGTGAGAATAAAAGCCATCATCAGCCAGTCCCGAAAGAACTGGATGAACTCTTTCAGCACCAGGTTCCAGATGCGCATGGGCAATGAACAATGAACAAGGCTGAACTCAGGCGAGTTTTTTCCTGAACAGGAACAGACTGATTGCCAGGGAAACGATGCCAGTTCCCAGAAGGACAGATGCCTGCTTCCACAGAGCAACCAGCCCCAGACCCTTCAGGAACACGCTGCGACAGATGACGATGAAATGAGTAGTCGGTAGTCCGTAGGCGACGGCCCGCGCGATGGGTTCATCGGCGACAGGGAGCATGAGACCCGCGATAAAAAAACTGGGCACGAAAAAGACCATCAAAACGAGAAACATTGCGGTCTGCTGATTGCGGACAAAGTTGGAGATCACCAGGCTGATACCCATGCTGGCGACCATGTAATCGGCGGCTAGCAGGAGGAAGGCGGGGAAACTGCCCCGAAAGGGGACGCGAAACCACAGTGTGGCGATGAGCCAAGTCAGGACGACACTCACCATGCCACTAATTTCATAAGCCAGTAGCTTGCCGAGCAGGTACTCGGTCCCACGCACCGGTGTGGCGATGAGGTTCTCGAAAGAACCGGTCTCTTTTTCACGAGTCAACGCCAGCGCCAACGCCAGCGCGGGCATACAGAGGATAACAGCCATCATACCGGGCACCATGCTGATCAACGATTTGAGTGTTTCATTGTACCAGGCGAGGTCACTGACGATAAAGCTGCCGCCCACGCCACCTGATCGCCGGGCACGCAGGTCAGCAACAAAGGCGTTCACGTGGCTCTCCAGAAGGCCGATGCTGTAGTAAGTGGAGATCGCGTCCGCGCCATCAACGATGCAATGCACCTGAGCAGGGCCACCTCCCAGTGCTGCGTCAGCGAAGCCGTGCGGGATCACCAGTGCCAGGTCGGCAATGTCGCGGGTGAACAGGGGCTCGATCTCCTCCTCGCGCTGCACGTAAGCAACGACGACAACGTCCCCGCCGGCGGTGAGACTGGCGACGAATTCGCGGGAAAGGGAAGTACGGTCAAGGTCACGGACGGCGACATCCACCCGGTCAACATCGAGGGCAAAGACATACGAGAAGGTAACCAACAAAAAGGCTGGCGCAACGGTGACGAGGAAAAAAGTGCGTACATCACGGGTGATGTGACGGAACTCTTTGCGGGCAACGGCCAGTAGCCGGCGGATGGACATAGTTTAGTGGTTAGCAGTTGGCAGTCAGCACCCATCAGCTATCTGCTAACGGCTGACGGCTAACGGCTAATAATTATCGCAGGCGGCGCTGCCACTCCTCCTTAAACTCCAGTGAGGCCAGGTCGCCCCCAGAGTTGAGGAACTCCATCAGCAGCCGGTTGAACTTGTTCCGCTCCTCCAACATCGGGAAATGCTGCACCCCATCCAGGGAGATGACGCGCACGTTGTCATCACAATCCTCCAGCCATTCTTGCTGCGGCGGCTTGATGAGAGGGTCATTTCCGCCGTACAACAGGAGCGCAGGAATGTCGAGAGGAGGCAACACGCGACGCAGGTCACACGCCATCGCCGAGCGCATGCTATGAGTGATGGCAGACACGTCAGCCTTGTGCGCATCCATATTCACCTCGGGAAAGTTGGCTCGCCGCGCCACCAGCCGCGCCAGCGCCTCCCCATTGTTGGAAAGGCCGGCAAGCGGCCGGTTAATGTCCGCACCCACCAGGGGCACGCCTACTCCCATTACTTGCTCCACACGATCGGGGAACCGGGCCGCAAACAGCAGCGCGACCACGCCACCCAATGCATGCCCCACCAGCGAAGTGCGCCAGACACCCAACTGATCCAGGAACTCTTCGAGCAGTTCGAGATATGCATCAATGCTGTAACGCGCACTCGATTTGTCTGAAGCGCCAAAGCCCCACAGATCAATGGCATAGGCACGATACTTGACCGACAACCCCTCCATCGCTGGCACCCAGTAACGCCACGACCCTAGCCAGCCATGGAGGAAGACCAACGGCCTTCCATGCCCGAGCACCTCGTAGTGAACGAGGCTATCCTTGATCACAGTGACGCTCATCGCTGAACCACCGAGGTTCCTCCTGCTACTCTGAAACTCCCACCCGCCGCAGAATATCCTTGACCTGATCGGTTAACTCGTCCGGCGCGAAGGGTTTCACGATATACTCCACTGCTCCCGAAGCCAGGCCCTGTTGGATCTCCTCTTCCTGCCCCTTGGCCGAGAGGAAAACAATCGGGATACCATTGGTGGCAGGATTCTCCTTCAACTGGCGACAAGCCTCGTACCCTGTCATCTTTGGCATACGCACATCGAGGATGATGAGATCGGGCTGCTCCAGCGGCGCTTTCTCGACGGCCTCGATGCCATCGGCAGCCAACACCACTTCGAATCCAGCAAAGTGCAGCGTGAACCCAATTAGATCACGGATGTCCCGTTCGTCTTCAGCAACAAGGATCTTTGGCATAGCCCTCCCTACCCCGCCCACCAACTATCAACCAGTATCGCCCTGCTCAGACTGGTCGCCTTCCCACAGAACCGTTTCGATCTCTTCTATCAACCCCTCGACGGAGAACGGCTTGGACATAAAGTGGACAGCGCCCAGGGCGAGGACCTTCTGTCGCTTCTCATCATCAATAGCCACACTCCCCGTCATCACCACAACCGGGATATCGCGAGTCGCCGGACTGCTCTTGAGCCGTCTCAAGACAGCGTGTCCATCCAGGTCCCGCAGTTCAAGATCGAGCAATATCAAGGCCGGCTGCACCTCACGCGCTACGCGCAGGGCACGCACGCCCCTGCTGGTCGTCCGAACATCGAAACCGCTGGCACGCAGAATATCGCGCATCAGCGAGAGGTTATCCTTGTCATCGTCCACCACCAGCACCGTTCCACGCCGCGCGAGCACCCGACGCACCGAGTGTAACAATTGCTGCTCGTCAATCGGCTTGGTCACGTAATCCACCGCCCCCAGCCGCAGGCCATCCTCCCGGTCCGGCAACACCGAGACGACGACCACCGGAATCTCTCGCGTATCGGGATTTGATTTCAACTCCTCAAGTACGGCAAAGCCATCAATATCCGGGAGCATGACATCCAACGTAATCAAGTCTGGGCGCTCACGCTGCGCTATCTCCAGCGCCTCATCACCCCGCTGCGCGACCAGCACCTCCCGTCCATTCCCAGCCAGGTGCAGTTCGATTAACCTGGCCACATCGAGGTCATCCTCGACGATCAACACTTTCGCCGAGGGCCGCCCCGCTTTCCCTCCAACCTGAGCCGTCTGCTTCGTTTCCGCGCTGGGGAGCGTAAACGTGAACCGGCTTCCCTCCCCCACCTCGCTCTCCACCCAGATCCTCCCACCGTGCATCTCCACCAGCGACTTGACAATGGCAAGCCCTAACCCTGTCCCAGGCGTCTCTTGCACCAGCGGGTCATCGGCCCGGAAGAAGCGACCGAATAACTTTTCCTGATTCTCCGGCGCGATTCCGATGCCTGTGTCGCGCACTGAAATGTGTACCTCGTCGTCGTGCGCGCGAGCCGACACCACGATCTCGCCGCCGGTTGGCGTGTACTGATGGGCATTCGCCACCAGGTTCGTCATAATCTGGATCACGCGATCTGGCTCGGCGACGACCTGGGGGAGATCGCGTGGAACGTCGCTCCGCAGCGTCACTCCCTTCTCCACCGCGCGGGCGCCCATTGCAGCAACGACCAGATTTACCACCCCCTCCACGCCGATCGCCTTGGGCGAGAGTTCCACCCGCCCGCTTTCGATACGCGAGATATCGAGTAGGTCGTTGACCAGCATAGTGAGCCGGTCAGCGTTGCTCTTGATGATGGTCAGGAAACTACGCTGATCGTCCGTCAACATGCCGACCGCTCCCATCAGAAGCAAGTCGGCATATCCCTTGATCGAGGTCATCGGCGTGCGCAACTCGTGTGAGACTGTGGAGACAAACTCTGTCTTGGCTCGATCAGCCTCCACCCCGGCGGTGACGTCACGGAACACCGAGACAGTACCCAGAAACTCGTCGCCCATCAGCGCCGGTGCCAGGTGGACACTGACGATGCGGTCTCCAATGTTCAAGCGAGTAGCCAGGTACTCTTCCACGGCATAAGTCTCGCTCCGCTCCGCCCACTTGGTGACCATCTCCATCCAATCCCGCGCCTGGCTGCCGTACAGTCCAAGCATTTCGCCGGTCGTCCGCCCCAGAGCCTCTTCGCGGGGCAACTCTAGGATACGTTCCGCAGCCGCGTTGAGCAAGATCACTTTGCCCGTGGCGTCAGCAACCATCACTCCGTCCGCCACGCCCTCCAGGATAGCCTGGCTCTTGGCCGCCTCGACTCTCTGAGTCTTGAGCATACTCCCCAGCCGCTCCGCCTGATCGCGGATCAAGCCATAGAGCTCGGCATTATTGATGGCACTGGCAACCTGGATGGCAGCGGTCTCCACCAGGCCCAAGTGCCCCTCGTTGAAAAAATCGATCTCGGCATGGAACAAAAGCAACGCCCCAAGCACATCGTCACCGACCAGCAGAGGCACAGCCAGCACCGAGCGATACTCCTGCCCCCCCTCCTGTGGCTTCACCCAGCGGGGATCCTCGCGAACATCGGGCACGATGGCCACCTCACGATGCTCGACGACCCAGCCCACCAGACCCTCGCCCCGAGAAAAGCGAGTAGGTATGCCGCCGGGCGGCAATTTGAACTCTACCCCCAGGGCCGCGCGGTAGATCAACTGTCCGGACTGCTGATCCAACATCAAGATGGATGCCCGCTCGGCTCCCACAGCCTCCACGACCAGATCCAGGGCGCGGTTCAGCACACGGTCGAGATCAAGACTGGCAGAGAGCTGGGAGGTGATGCGATAGAGCGTCTCGACCCGGTCACGCTCCTCGGTCAGATCCTCCATTGCCTCGGCCAATGCCTGGGTGCGCTCCTCGACGCGCTGCTCGAGTTCCTGCGAAAAGTTGCACACCTCGTCGAATAGACGCGCATTCTCCACTGCTACGGCTACCTGGTCGGCCAACGCCGAGAGAGTCGCCACCTCAACCGGCGAGAATCTGTGAGGCTCCTGGCGACCCAAACATAGAACACCCACAACCTGGCTGCCGACTGTGAAGGGAGCTAGAACCACAGACCCCATTTCGATTCCCATGAAGCCAGGGGCGAAACGTGGGTCCTGACCCAAATCGTCCACTGCCAGCGGCATCCCACTCTCGGCCACCACACCTACTGGCCCCTCACCAAGAGCAACGAGTCTCTCCGGGATGCTCTCAAGCTCAAACCCGTGCACTGCCCGTGACACGTAGCACCCGCTCTCCGCATCCAGGAGGAAAATGCTGCTGTAGTCACACCCCAGCAATTGGGGAATCGTCTCAGCAACGCTGCCCAACACCGCGCTCAACTCTAGCTTGGCCGTGGCCGAACGGCTGACCTCGTTGAACAGGGACAGCGTCTCGGCGCGGCGCTGCAATTCCTCTACCAGGAGCGCATTTTCGATAGCCAGCGCTGCCTGAGCCCCGAAAATCTCCAGCGCCTCAATGGTGGCCCGATCCGGGATACGACCACCGACTGGCCGATCCACCGAAAGCATACCCCGTACATCCCCACCAGGTCCGATAAGCGGGACGAACAAGGCGTCGTGAGGGTGCCAGCGACCAGGTTCGCGTACCACGCCCTCGGCTTCCTCCTCGTACACGTCCAGGCGGTCACGCCAATGCGCCTGTCGTTCGGTCGGGATATAATAACTCTGGCTGATGCGGAATTCCTCGCTCATCACATCCGCTACGATAGACCAGGGATGCCGCACCCCCTTCATACGTTCAAAGTCGGCGATGGGAATGCCAGCGGCGGCCACACGACGCTGATAGGGCGGATCCCCCTCCAATACACTGATCACTACCAGATTGAACCCCACGCCTTCCTGGACCGCGTACGCTATCTCCTCCAGTACCTCCTCCAGAGGCCGGTCCGAGCGCAACGCCTGACTAACCTCCAGCACCGACGCGAGCTGGTCAGCCCGGCGGCGCAGTAACTCCCCGCGCTCCAACTGATCCTCATAACGCAGTGCGTTGCCAATAGCGATGGCGGCCTGCGCGGCGAGTGCCTGGACGAACTCGAGTGTCTTATCGTCAAAGGTGCTGGCCTCCAGGCTGCGCAGATTGATCAGACCCGCGATCTGCTCCTCAAAGAGAATGGGAACAGTCAGAGCAGAACGGGTGTCAGTCCGCACACAGACCGGTCGTGCCTCTATCTGGGCATCGGCGGTGAGAACCGGCTTGCCCGTCTCCAGCACCTCGGAGACGACGCTTCCCCGCGAAGAGATCAAAAACTCCTCGGTGCGAGAACGCTCCTCATCGCTGTAGCCAATCGCGACCTGCAGCCGCACGCGCCCGGTGTCTCTATCCCGCAGCATCACATTGCCAAACGTGGCGCCCGCTACCCGTACAGCCTCCTCCAACAACAACTGGAGGATGTGGTCCAGGTTCAGCGTGGCGCTCAACTCCCGACTGACGCGCTGCAGCGCGCTCAACGCCTCCGCCCAGCGCCGCAACTCCTCGTCCGTTTGCGCATACAGACGGGCGTTCTCAATCGCAATCGCCGCTTGATCGGCGAGCGCGGTCAGCAACTCGATCTCTGTCTCGGAGAATTTGTGTGGCTCGACGAACACGGCCGAGAGCATACCGATGATACGATCGGCCCGCTTGAGAGGCAAGTCTGCGAAGGCGCGGAACCCCTCCCGGGTAGACAGTGGCGAGAAAGCCAGCAAGCTCGCGTCGGCCTGGACATCCGAGACGATCAGCGGTTCCCCAGTCACGACCGCGTGTGCCCGTCCCCCGCGCTCCAATACGAGCACCCGCGACCCGGCCGCGTACTCTTCGCTGAGCCCCTGAGTCATTGCCAGCCGCAGCACGTGTTGCGCCTCATCCAACACGAAAATAGCCGAGTACTGACAGCCCACCATCTCCAACACCGCCGAGGCGATAGTCTGTAGCACGTGCTCCAATTCGAGCGACTCGCTGACGGTAGCCGAAATCTCTGCCAGCGAGGCCAACTCGGACGCCCGCCTGCGCATCACTTCGTACAACCGGCTGTTCTCGATAGCCGAGGCAAAGTACCCGGCGACGGTCTTTAACACCCGCACCTCTTCGCGCCCGAAACCACCTTTGCGGTCTCCCAGGTAAAGCTCGCCGATATTGCGATCCTTCAACCGCAAGGCTACACCGGCGAAATTCCGGACGCCCAGCGCGTTGATGTGAGTTCGATAAGCCGGGATGATATCGAGATCGGATTCAGGACTGTTGCAAAAGTAACTCCCGCCACGGACGAAAATAGACTGCTCGAATCCCTCGGCGCTGGTAGGGATCTTGAACCTCTCTACAACCTCCTGATCCGCGCCAGCCGACGCCAGATAGCGCGCCACCAGTGCATCCTGCTGCTCGTCGTAGAGTAAAAGCCCCCCCCTCTCCGCTTCCAGAAGCCGGAGTGTCTCACTCATCACCCGATCCAACAACTCGTCCAAATCCAGCGTGGAAGTGGCGAGGGCAGCAATGCGGGCCAGCCCCTCCTGCTGTTCCACACGCAACCGAGTCTCCGCATAGAGATGGACACTCTCAGCGGCGACCGCGGCCTGATCAGCAACAGCCTGCCGCGCCTCCGCCGCTTCGTCCGGTGGTTGCCGGGAAAGCGCCTCGACCGACCTACGCCGTTCCCCCTGCTGAACGACCAACAAGGCCACGGGAAAGAGCAGCCCACTGGCAAGCAGTCCCCCTACGACATAAGAGGACAACCCCTCGGCGACGAGAACGCCAACCAAAGAAACGAGGATGAGCAACGCGCCAGCCATCGCTGCGACCCAGGCTGCCCGGCGGCCGAACCAATAGGCGAGCAGACTCACCGGCAAGATGAACATGTAGCGCAGAACTGCGGCCCACTCAGGTGTAGCCTGCGCCACACACACCACCAGGCCAAGCGCCAAACCCGCCGCGCCTACAGCAACGACCACATCTGGCCATTCATACCGGCGTTTCTCTACCCGTTCACTCATACAACCTGCTCGCTCTCACGTGTGGAATTCCCCCCAGAGACCGTGACGCTTTGCACCGCGACCCAGTCTCAGTGGACCCAAAACTGCTCTGAGGGGATTGCCAAATCTCCGCTCTTGGCCTGGATGGTTCGGCTGCGCTCACCACAGGTCTGGCGCTTCTAACCGATCCGTCCTTCGCGCCGTGCACTGGCGGACGCTTCCGTGATCTCCCGAATATCAACAAAGGGGCCATCATCGGCCATCACTACACCGACGGAGAGCTTCATCAGATCGGTCTTGGTTTCGTTACCTGCCTCATCGCGCACGATCAAGTAACCCTGCTCCCGCGACTGCCAATCGTAATGCGTTCCCACTTCGGTGTCAAAACGGTGCTCAATCTCCTTGGCCATGGGTACGGCGAGATCTTTGTTGGTGATGACAATAAAGTCATCGCCGCCGATGTGACCGATAAAGTCGCCAGGCGTTCCTAGTCCGTCCACCACCTCATTCAGGATCATCGCGGCGAAACGCAACACCTCGTCCCCGGCCACGAAGCCATACGCTTCACCAAAGATACTGAAACCCTCGATGCCTACGTAAACGATGCCCCAGTCATCCCGCCGCATCAACCGCCGCAACTGATCCTCGATCAACCGGCCACTGGGCAACCCCGTGGTAGGATTGGTCAAGCTTTCATAAGCGGCACGGGCCATGGCGTTCTTGACCCGCAGCTTGAGCTCCTCCACGTCAAAAGGCTTGGTGATATAGTCGTCGGCGCCCAACTCGAGGCCGTGGATCTTGTCGGAACGCTCGTCTTTCTGCGTCAGAAAGATGATCGGAATGTGACTGGTGCGGAGACTGTCCCGCAAATTGCGGCACACGTCATAGCCATCCATGTCCGGCAACATTATATCCAGCACAATGATGTTGGGCAATTGATGCCGACACATCTCCAACGCATCCTCGCCACATGGGGCCACCGATACCTCGTAACCCTGCGAATGGAAATAGATGCGCAGCATGTTGGAGATGTCGAAATCATCCTCGACTACTAAAATATTACCCTGGGACATATTTCTTCCTCCTGTTGGTGATGGCCGTTGGCAGATAGCCACTAGCCGCTACTGACTATTGGTAGTACCCCAAAAACCACTCTGGTGGTTACCCGTCATTCTGAGCGTAGCGAAGAATCTTCATTATACTGTGATGGAGACCCTTCGCTTTCCTTCGTTTCACTCAGGACAAGCTGCTCAGGGTGACAGGACGAGTTTTGCGCTATTGCGACTGTTGACTACTGACTGCCGATCTCTAACCGCTGACTCGCCGACAGTCGAAAACCGTGCTTGCGAGCCAGTTGAGCAATCTCGCGCACCTCTGCGACTCGAATCTGCTTGCCCAGCGAGTAACTCTCATATCGCCCTTCCAGCGCCAGCACCATCGTCTCTGCCATGCAAGCGTAGGCTTTGCCAGGTGGAAGGCCAAAATCGAAGCCAAAGTCCACCTCGCCGGGCACATCTACGACCCCACCCTTGATAACCAACACATCATCCCGCTCTTGAACCACCCGTGGCGACACATCCGGCGGGATAGCCACGTCGCACACAACCGCGCCACGTTTAAGGTGCTGCGGCTGGATAACCGGACTGGCGGCATTGGTGGCGCTCAACACAATATCGGCCTCGCGGATGTCATCCACTTGCGCCGAACCACGCACCAGACAACCCCCGGCCGCTTCGGCCCGCGCCCGCACCTGTACCAGGCGTGATTCGCGCCGGCTTATCAACACCAACTCGGCCACCATCGGAGCAAGCACCTCGGCACACGCCGAGCCGATGCTGCCCGTCGCCCCGACCACGGCTGCGGTAGCCGATTCTAGCTGGATACCTCTCCAGCGCGCTCCCTTCTCCAGCGCCTCGACCGTGACCGCCACGGTGAGACTGCGGCCCGTGGTGACAGGAATGTCGAGACGTTGGGCAATGGTCACTCCCCCATCGCCAACCACGGCTGTAAAGGCCAGCAGCCCCAAAATACGAGCCCCCAGCCCCTCCGCCATGAGGCCGGTCTGAACGATCTTTTTGTAAACCGTTCGAGGCGGCATCTGTAACATCCGCCGGGCAGTTAACGGGCAGGCCACCAACCAGCCCTCGATCTCCTTCCCTGTAGCCTCCGAGCGTACACCCGTGATGTGCGAAAGGTAGACCGGCGGCCAGAAGCGGCAGAAGAAATGGATCAGCGACGCGGGCAGCACTCGCGCCAGCAACGGGTACCGGCGCGCCACGTCCTGCTTGGGATCGAACGGATGGATGACGAAAGCAAAGTTATCCACCGCCACGCCCATGCCTAACGCTTGTACATCCTGGGGTGCAACTTTGCCCCGCCATCAATGGCAAAGTGGTCACTGTCTTCGTAATGAACATTCCGGTCAATCACGCGCCTCTTGTCCGTCGCCAACAACACCACGTCCGACTCGATAGCCCGCGCCGGATACACGACCATACCAGAACCGATGAAGCAATTGTGGCCCACGCAACCGCCCAGCACCGGCATACCTGTCTCCTCCAGCCCACCCTGGTGTACCGCGCGAATGGACTTTGGTACCAGATTAAAGTCGGTGAAAGTATTACCCGCGCCGATAAAGGTATTGCGCCCAATGCAGCAGAACTGCAGGCAAGTATTCTGTGCCACCATCGAATCCTCCATCATCACGCTCATAAAGAGCGCGGCCCGGAAAGGAAGATAGCAACGGTCCGATACCACGCTGAGCTGCACCTGACCACCCTGCATGATATTCACGTTATCTCCGATGATGGAGACATCAATGACAGCCCCTGGGCCAATGGTGACGTTATCACCAATGTAGGTCGGCCCTTTGATGATAGCAGTCGGATCAATGCTACAATTGCGACCTATGTACACCACCTCCGATGAAGAATGGAGCTGTTTCCCTTCCAGCATTGAGCGCCACAACAGTCTGATCTGCTTCCCCAGGCGCTGACTGTCAATATCCAGCCGCGCCCCGTTGGCGAACACTCCAAAGACGACGTTGGCAGTGATGATGTGAACCCAATGCTCGATGGAGCAAAATGGTTTGGCGGGCACATGGTACACCAGATCACCCATCTCGTTGGACATGTGGGTCGGGACGTGATAATAACCCATCTCGTGCGCTTCGGTGTCCATCACCAGTGAACGCACATTCGGATCAACGCCGTGCGGGTAGTACCACATGTCGGCGACGTACACCTCCCCCTCACGACGGATACCCCGCTGCACAGGAATGGCATGAGCAGTGATAGCGCGATCGTCCAGCGCAAAAGCGACCCGGCAGGCCTTGCCCAACTTTCGAGCCTGCTGGATAAATTCGTCCAGGAAAAAACCGTCAAAAAACAAATTGTCCCGGTAGACCAGCGTCTCCACCCGCTGGGGCTCGATCTCTGCCAGCGAATTTACCTCGCGCTCTTCGGTGACGTAGGAGGCCAGCACGTCCCGTTGGTAAAGCCACAACGGCTTATTGAGCACACGCAGGTCACGCGCTGGCTCGTTGAATGGAAATATCTTGCGCTTGTCCTGTAAAATAATCTTGCGCATCTACCCGCTCAGTCCAGTGGGCGCTTGCTGACCAGAATGGTGCAAGTGCGATCTCCAGTGGCAATGCACGACACCTCCTCGACGTAAAAGTTCTTGCCACCACTAACCCAATAAAGCCCCTCCTCCAGAATGCCGACAGCCAGATGGCAACAGGGCGAACTGCACTCGCGTCCCCAACACGTACCACAACGCTCGATAATCCAGTGAAAATACTGCTCGTCCTCCCCTAGTCGCACCAGGTGGTCAGTGAACTTGTTGAACGTCTCAGCCAGGATCTCAAAACCCACCTTGAGTTTCATCCTCAAGGGCAAGACGCGAAAAGCCAGATCTGCTACACCCAGCATCGGCCCCATGTCCTTGATGCCAAACTTGAAACAGGCCCGGCCGGCCCGCCGCGCCAGCCCGCGCCCACCGCGAGGCCCGTACATCTCGTCCAGCGCCTGTAGCAGTTGCCCCACATCTTGGAAGGAGAACTCCATGCCAAAGTTGTTCAGCGGATAGTTCCCAATATATTGCTGAAGCCGGGCCAGATTCAGAACCGCATTCACCCCATTGCGGCCCATTACCTCTTCCATCGCCAGCAAGATGATCCGGCCCATCTTGTTGGGAAAAAAGTACTGCGGCGCTTCATCAGCCGTCGGTGCAGGTCTATCCGCCATACGGATGCTCACCCCCGGTCAGTAGCAATCACGTCGCTATGTGCTCAGACTGATGATCCAGAAACTCGTGCAAAGCACGAAAAAACCGATCAGGCTCGTCTATCATTGGGAAATGGCCCGAGTGTTGGAAATAGCGTATCTGGCCTTGCGGCACACCTTGCGCCAACACTTCACCCTGCCTGGGATCCACAATACGATCCATCTGCCCGTAGATGCCCAACACTGGCACCCAGACTTCCTTCAGACGTTGGCGCAGGTCCGTTTTGCGCAGCGAAGCAATGCTATGGTGAAAAGATTCCAAAGTGGTGCGCGAAAGGTCGCGCTCGAACATCTTGTACCAGGTCTTCCAGTCCCGTGCCAGGAGAGGAGAGAGCAACCTGACACCCAGTGGGATAGCGCCTGGCACCCGGTAGGCCACTCTGGCCAGCGAATGTCGCGCTGCCAACCGCAGAAAGAGAGCCAGCCCGTCGCCCACGATAGGAGACCCTATGACCACCACATTCTCAACTCTCTCAGGATGCTCTAGCGCCAGGCTGAGAGAGACGGTCCCACCCATGGAATGGCCCATTATCGGTGCCTGCTGGATCCCCAGGCGCTCCATGAACTGGTCCACCATCTCGACGTAATCCTGGATCGTGAAGGCATCCCCTTGCTTCCCAGATTCGCCGAAACCCCAGAAATCAAGCGCATAGGTCTTGTGGCGGCGACTCAGCGCCTCCATCGTCCCCAGCCAGTGATCCCACGATTCTAGCCAGCCGTGCAGCAAGATCACAGGCCGCCCGCGGCCATAAGCCTCGTAGTGAACTACACCTCGGTCGGTAACAAGGGAACTCATAGTCGTATTGCTCCCTGTGGCCGCATTGCTCTCCCGTTCACCGGGCCTTCCGGTACAAACATACAAAACTCACGCCGCCCCTTCGATCATACAGAGGGCGTTTCATACGCGCCAAGGAGCAGCCGCCCAGGGCGCTGTTCCGGTCGCGCCTGCGATGCTCCCCCTCTCTCGTCGTCGGCAAAACAAAACGTGCCCTAATCATACCACAGAACTGTACAGCGAGAATTGAGAGAACATTGCAGTTCCGTTAAAGTGAGGTTACAGTTTACTGACAAAACGGCGGTCGAACCTATCGCCCCGTGGTTCGACCGCCATGAAACCCGCCTTGACAACGCGCAAGCGAGGTTTGCATCGCTCCGCACAACACAGGCCCCGACTATGGGAAGGAGTATCCGCCTTCTCTCAGCCGCGCTTCTATTCCCCCTCATCCATCATTTCGAGAATTGAGTACAAGAGTTCCAGCAACACCTGCTTGACACTCGCTCGATCAAGCGCCACACAGGGCAATACTTTGACCTCCTGGGGAATACGAAGTGCAATGCGCAAGTCTTCAGCCGACCATGCATCTTCCAAGTCCTGCTTGTTGGCGGCGACTACGTAGGGCACAGAAGCGTAGGAACGAAAAGTCTGCAGGATACTGCGGGCCTCACGGAACGTCTCCGCTCGCACACTGTCGAGGAGAACGACGAAACCGAGCATGCCTTCCGACAAAATCTCCCACATAAAGTCAAAGCGGCGCTGACCGGGAGTACCGAATAGGTAGAGCACCAAATCCTCGTCCACGGTAATGCGCCCAAAGTCCATCGCCACCGTGGTCCGATCCTTGATACGCTCCTCTGCGCGACTTATCTTGCGCTCCGTCGCAACGACATCAATCTCACTGATGCTTTGGATAAACTGCGTTTTGCCAGCCGAGAAGGGACCGGTGACGACCATCTTGACAGTTTGCATCGTTACAGCTTCCTAATGCGATCAATCAATCGCAGAATCACGCCCCGTTTGACGGCCGGACGGCGCATAGTTATCGGCGTCTTGCTAGGCGCTCCAGTCGGAGCAGGCTTGCTGATAACCCCTCTTCGCTGCACCAGCTCCACCAACCCTGCCTGCAACAGGCCGTATACGACCTTGCGAATCTGAAAATCGCTCATGTTGTTGTACTGCGCAATCTGGCGGATAGTGTTGCGTGGGTTGATGAAGGAAACCACACGCCACTCCTCGACACTGAGACTGATATTGCGCAGGCGCGCACTGGGACGCTCAGTGAACTTGAGGGAGACATTGAGGTCAGGCAACTCGTCTTGCAGCCGCTCCCACTCCTTCAGGCGGCGACTGCCCTCCATGATCACGTTCTCCAGGTCAATGGGAACAGTGATGCGGTTCTCGAACGGCAGCACGTTCGCTTCGAAGCGGAAAGAACCTTCAGCCCAGGTGAAGAGACGATAAATGTTGTTCAAAATGTGAGCACGCACACTCTGCACAATGTCAGCTTGACTCACGTAGCCCGCATTGATCAGCAATAGGCCCAGTTCCTTGTCGCTCTTGACATCCGCCCGAGTTTGGATTGTACGAGACTGCTCTTCCGTGATCTTGCCCGCCTGATGAAGCATTACAGCCAGATGATCATCCCGCCCATCCAATGTCGCGTAAATGAGTTTGCCCTCCCTGAAACACAAGCGGGCCCGCGTCTCCCGTGTGTCAATCGCCAGCGTGCCCGTCTTGCGCGCCAGGTTGATTAAATTGAGCAACTGCGTCGTACTGAAATCCCGCAGGTTTCCCTTCAGCGCCATGTCTACCTCCACTGCGACCAAGAAGGCCGTGGGCCTGAATCCAATCAAAGCCGTATTAGACTTGATTATACCTTCTCTTGGCACGCAAGTCAACCGCCAAAACGGGGGACAAATGCATCAATTGTCACTTGTCCATCGCTTCAGCAAGTGATATACTATCACCTATGAGCGAACCGGAACCCGACTGCTCGTGCACAACGACGGGGCACACCTGCCCACGGAATGAGGACCAAAATGGCCAAAAGACGACGCCGTGTAAAACGCTTCCGTTTGTTGATCTACGAACGCATGGGGCAACGCTGGACCTGGCCCTGCATCCTGATCGTGCTGAGCTCAGTCGTGCTGTGGTGGTTTGCGCCTCGCATCCCAATCATCCACGCCCCCTTCCGCCCCCTCGCCCTCGTACCGGCCTCCGTTTCCATCGTCATCCTGGTCTACGCCTACCTGGCCCGACGGCTGGCCTGGGTATGGTGCAAGCCAGACCACCTGCGCATTCAGACCCCCATTTACCCGCTCATCATCTCCTACGGCCGCATCAAGAGCGTGCGCCCCAAGACCTTCGCCCAGGTCTTTGACCCTGCCGAGGAGAAAGCGGCCCGCCAGCGCTGGCTGGAACCCTATTGGGGCAAGACCGTCCTCGTGGTAGAGCTCTCGAAATACCCTGTCAACAAAGCCTGGTTGCGCCTCTGGTTCAGCCCTTACCTCCTGTCTCCTGACGTCCCCGGTTTCGTCTTCCTGGTCGAGGACTGGATGACGCTCTCTCGCCAACTGGACGAGCTCCGCACTGCCTGGGGAATGAGCCGCGCCGACAAACGACGTGAGAGACGCTGACCAGGCAGGCGCGGTAAGCACTTTATTTCAGCCGCATGACCGCTACGCCACTTCAACCACCGACCCATCCGGCGTCTTGGTCACCTCGATGCGCACAGGAAAGGCATCCTTCAACTCGTCAATGTGCGTGACCACCAGCACACGCGCAAAGTCATCCCGAATGGCATTGATTGCCTCGATCAGCCGCTCCCGGCCCTGCGCGTCCTGCGTGCCAAACCCCTCGTCAATCACCAACGTCTGCAACTGCGCCCCCGCCCGCCGCGCCAACAGTTTCGAGAGCGCAATGCGGATGGCAAAGTTGACCCGAAATGCCTCGCCGCCTGAGTAGAGGGAATACTCCCGCGTCCCCAATTCATCCGCGATCTTGATCTCTAGCGTCTCTCGCACCTCGCCCGCCAGCGTCTCCCGCTGCGTGTCAAAGCGCACGTGCATGCGACCGCCGGTCATGCGCGCCAGGAGCCGGTTGGCCTCGATCTCTATCTCTGGCACCGCCGCCTCAATGACCATCGCCGGCACGCCCTTGACGCCAAAGGCAGTCCTCAGTTCGTCGTAGATGGACTGTTTGGTCGCCAACTCGTCCCGCCGCTCGAGTTTGTCCGCCATCTGCCGCCCGAGCGCTTCGCACGCCTCCAGCCGCTGCTGCGCCGCGCCCAACCGTTGGCGGGCGGCTGCCTCCTCCCCGC
>JAUXFI010000045.1 GCA_030620125.1 Anaerolineae bacterium | reverse complement strand
TCGCCAACGACGACACCTACAGCGTGGACGAGGGCGACACGCTCACCGTTGCTGCCCCCGGCGTGCTCGACAACGACACCGACGCAGAAGATGACAGCCTCACCGCAACCCCGGTCAGTGATGTCTCCAACGGCACCCTGACCCTCAACGCCGACGGCTCCTTCACCTACGTCCACGACGGCAGCGAGACGACCAGCGACAGCTTTACCTACCGGGCCAATGACGGCACCGCTGACAGCAACGTGGCTACAGTCAACATCACCGTCAACCCAGTCAACGATCCGCCCGTCGCTGTGGACGACGAGACTGACACAGACGAGGGCACGCCAGTGAACATCAACGTACTGGTCAACGACTCCGACCCCGAGGGCGACACACTCACCGTCAGCGACTATGACACCTCCAGCGTCGAGGGCGGCACGGTGAGCTGCACCAGCGCCGGGGTGTGCACCTACACCCCGCCCGCCGACTTTAACGGCACTGACACGTTCGCCTACACCGTCAGCGACGGCAATGGCGGTACCGACACCGCTATCGTCACGGTCGAGATCATCGCTGCAGCTCCACCAGACGACAACCTGATTTACTTGCCCCTCGTCCAGAATAACTGCAGCCACGTTTCCCACGCCCCCGACCTGGTGGTGGAGCACGTCGCCGTCACAAGCGACAGCGCACAGGTCGTCATCAAGAACCAGGGCGACGCACCGGTGCTATCCGGCGACACGTTCTGGGTAGACTTGTACGTCAGCCCCAACCCCGTGCCGACCGGCGTCAACCAAACCTGGAACGATGGGCGCTGCAGCGAGGGCATCGTCTGGGGTATAACAGCGCCAGCCCTGCCGCTACAACCAGGTGGCACGATCACCCTGACCATAGGCGACGCCTACTACTGGTTGGAGCACAGCAATTTCCCCGGCTCGCTCCCCGCAGGCACGCCGGTCTACGTCCAGGTAGACTCGGCCAATACGGACACCACCTACGGCGGGGTACTGGAGAAACACGAGGTTGTGGGCGGACCCTACAACAACATCAGCGGCCCGGTATATCCCGCCAGTGGCACAGGCGAGGGGCTAGTAGAGGCAGAACTGCCTGCCACAGGTGACCATCCGCCCGCTTCGTCTCGCCACCTGCCACCCAGGCCATAGGACATCACAGGCGACAGGCACTTTGCAGGTGCCTGTCGCCTCACACAAAAATAGGGAGTACAGAAATGACAGCAAAAAATCACAAATCACTCGCTCGTCCTGTCATCACCGCCACTATCGTCTGCATCTTGCTGACAGCCGTATTGTTGCCGCCGGCGGCGCAAGCTGCGCCGCCCGCCCTACCACCCCGACCAACGCCGCCATCCCCAACCTCGCAGTCTCGGTTATACACGGCGGGCTTTATCGAGTTACGCTTCAGAACCACCCCAGAGGAAATATGGCGCGTCGGCCATTGGCAAGAGCTATGGACCGCCGTCCAGTGGCAAGATATCCTGGGAAAGTGGCACAACGTCGAGGGGTGGCAAGGCACGTTCGACGAGTTCAATCACGACGAGGACAGCAACATGTGTGAGGGCAACAAAGTGTGGTGGGTCGTCCAGGCCAACTTTGGCAAGGGACCGTTCCGCTGGGTGGTCTATCAGAGTCAAGGAGGCAAACCTCTTGCTCAAAGCGAATCGTTCTATCTATCAGACTCTACTGGCAAGGCCTTGAGCGTCGAGGTATCACACGTGCCCTAGTTCCATCATTCACCATCCAAAAAAGCATAACGGCCCCGTTCCTCTCACGAGGAACGGGGCTGTTCCATATCGGATCACTACTTGGATTTATCTTCCCGAAAGCTCCAATGGGACAAGTCTTGCCAAGATATGAATCGTCCAGCGAGTTTGGGTTCACCAGACGGCCAATTTTCAGCTTCCGGGAAGGTGGCCTGAGCGCTTACCCACGATGCCTGACGGCGACTACTGACCAAGCAGCACCACGGGCAGGAAAACGTAGTGCGTTCGCGGCTCCACAAAGATGGAATCATTGGCGGGGGAGGTCTCGGTGTTCCCCTCGCCGTCCACCGAGTAGGCCTGTACCTGGTGAGCGCCGGGGCTCAGGGTCGCCAGGTCTATGGTGATGGTGAAATCCTCCTGGGGCCCATCAAAAGCGCCATCGTCGGCGGTGACGGGCTGCCAGGGGTCGCCGTCAATGCGATAGTATACGCCCGCGATGTGGCTGACAGCCGAGAGCGCCCGGCCACTGTAGGTGACCTGGCTCACTTCGTTGTCCGCGGCCTGCTGCGCCAGCCGTGTCAGCGTCGTGTCGAGGATCGCGTCCACCGGGTCCACCACCGCAACGGTCGCCAGGGTGTGGATCAGCTCGTTGCCGAACGAGTCGAGCACACGCAGCTCAACGGTCAGATCGCCGGTGGGCAGGGGGAGCGTGGTGAAGGTAAAACCCTCGGCATAAGTATCAAAGTCGCCGTCACTGGGTTGCGCATCCGTCCACTCGCCGCCCGCCACCCGATACTGAACCGTTTCTATCGTGTTGATGATAGTACTGCGGCGAAGGGGCGAAACGTAGGGATCGTCCTGCACATCGCCGGTAAAGGTCAAGATGTTGGGCTGGCCGGCGTCGGCCACATAGTCCGAGTTGGCCACACTCAAGGTCGTGTCAACCGGGTCGAGGATGCCGTCGCCGTCGGAGTCGCGCCAGCCGATCTGGCCGCGCGCGTATTCGTCAATGTCACTGCTGTTATAGGGCCAGGTCTGGCCGCGCATGATGCTGGGCTCATTCGACGCGCAGTCCCCATACTGGCTGTTCTGGTTTTCCATACCCAGGTAGCCTGACGTGCGCGTGCAGGACTGGTGAGCGGAGTAGTACTGGTCGAGGGCCATAAAGATGTGGCCGATCTCGTGGGCGGCAACGGCATCCATGTTTTGAGGGCCGTAGCCGTTGTTGCCGTAGGTCATCACGGTGAACGGGCCACCCAGATAGGCGTAGGCAAAGTAACCGTCGGAGAAACGATTGTCGCTATCGTTGGAGCTATCTACGACAAAGATGGTAAAGGCCCAGTCGGTGTCACAAGTGTCGCGCAGGTCGTTGTTGTAGCGGCGCACCTGGTCAAAATAGGAGGAGCCGGTGTAGCCCTTTTTCTCCATCACTTGGGCGATCCAGTGGGACTGGTCGCTGTAGGGGCGGCTGATAGGCTCATAGTTGGTGGTAATGGGAGCGGCGGTACCATCGTCGTAGACGAAGGTGAGGTGAGCGTTGGGCTCGAGGGCGGCCCACCAGTCAAGTGCGGCGGTGATTTCGCTCAACACCAGCGCCCGCTCGTCTTCGGTCCAGTCTTCGGTGGAGGGATCCGCGCCGCCATCGCTTTCGGGCAACACGATTCCCACGGCCACGCGCCCGATAAAATACTCGCTGCTCTCGGTGTAGCCGGGGGTCGGGTCGCTTGCACTGGCGAAAAGTTGAACCCCTGCGGGTGGCGGGGGAACCATCGCATCACCCACCAGTTCGGCTTCGAGTTCGAGAGCATCCAGGCTTTGCACCGTGTCGGAGAAGGTCTCGGGGGCCAGGAGTTCGTTCCACACCTGGGCGGCACGGCGCGCTTCGCTGGTCAACGCGGCCAGCGCCGCCTCGTCTACCACCTGGCGATGGACGGCGAGCGTGCCGGATTGGGCCAGTGCGCCAACCGGCACCTCGCCGATGATAGCGGCCGGCGGGAAGACGTGCGTCACGTGCCCGCCAGCCAGTTTGACGGCCTCGATGGCCGAGTTGATGTCAACGCCAGGCGTCAATAGGACCAACGCCTGGCTTGATGGGGGTGCGGCGGCCTGGGCGGCCAGAGCTTGATCGGGTCGAGCCAGCAACCCGACGAGCGACAATAGTATGAGACCCGCACTGGTGATCAAACGTAAACTCTGGCTCTGCAGACACATCCTACGCCCCCTTTTATTCATATCCCCATATTAGCAGCAAGCCATTTCACACACCGTTTCACGGAGCGTGTCAAAAAGCGTGTCAAATTGGGGATTGGAGGTTAGAGATTGGAGATTGGGGATTGGGGATTGTGAGGGGATTGGTAGGCTGGTAGATTGGTACCAGGGAGCAATTACCAGTTTCCCAATCTACCAGTTTACCAGCGCCCAGCAGGCAAAGCAAAACCACCAGGGGTGAAAATCCCTGGTGGTTCGATTGCTGATTGCTGACCGCTAGTCGCTAACGGCTAGTCGCGGGCCAGTCGCTCCAGTGTGTCGGCTGCCCGTCTGCGGACGATGGGGTCGGCGGCCTGGGTCATCTCCACGACGGCCGCCAACGATTCCGGCCCCATCCGGTCCAACACCTGGCTGACGAAGCGAGGCTCTACGCCCTCGCGCAAGGCGAAGAGCATCAGGGGCAACAGTACCCGGCGAGAAGCGACGACGGTCTGGATGTAACCTTCGGCAGCGGCCAGTGCCAGGGCCTCGGCCAGATAACGGCGCGCCTGCTGCTGGCTGTCCGCCCGGCCTGCTGCGCTTTCTGCCAGGTAGGCCAGGCTGATCAGTGTGGCCGACACAAATACGCCGTAGCGGACGCCCAACCGATCAAAGGTGCGATACGCCTCAAGCAAGCGCTGAAAGCTCTCCGATGAACCGGGGTCACGGTCTTTGGCGAGATCAGTCGAACCGATGTGGGCCAGGGCAACCGCCGTCTGGGCGAGGGCCAATTCCAGGGGCGAGGTCTCGCGGGCCTGGCAGCGCTGCAGTGCGGCCTCGGCCACGGTGGCGGCCTCCGTCGCGTGGCCCTGAAGGGTATGGGCATGCACCATAAGGACCTCGCCGCACAGCCGGCAAAGCCCATCCTCGCCGGCCGCTTCGGCCTCGGCTACCGCCTGGCGGAAGGCATTTCCCGCCTCGGCGAATTGCTCCCGGTCGAGATGCAGGTTGCCCAGGTCGGTGTAGGCGTGAGAGAGAGCCAGCCGGTTCCGGGTCTGGCGGGCCGCTTCCAACCGCCGGTGTATCGCCTTCCACGCGATCTCGCTCTCCCCCCACTCCCGCAGGATGGCCGGCGCAGGGTTGCGGAATGTGACCACGACTTTTGGAGGAACATCGTGCCCGGCCTCCTGCTCTGCCAGGCAGTTCAACCCCATCGCCCTGTGATAGGCCCCCTGGAGATAGGCGATCCAGGCCCGCGCGCGCAACACCTTGAAGGCCAGCAAAGGATGACCACGACCGAAGATCAACCGCCCAGCCTGCTCCAGCGAAGATGCGGCGTCAGACAGGTCCCCCTGGCAGGCTTGCAGTTGCCCAATGACACAGAGGGCTGTCGAACGACGTCGCGCGTCCTCCTCGCCCCAGCAGGCCATCGCCCGCCGCCCCAGCTCGATCCCCTCGGTGTAACGGCCACGCAGGAGCTCCAGTTCGGCCAGGGCGAGCAGGCTATCACCCTGGGCCAGACTGTCCTGCTGCCTCTCAAAGTCCGTCGCTGCCCGCAGATAGAGCAGGCGGGCTTCCTCCACCCGTCCTTCCGCCTGGCGGAGCTGGCCGGCGTTCAGCGTGAGACGTGGGTGCTGTTCCCGCACGACCGGCGCCAATTGATCCAGCCAGCGGGCCAGCGGCTCCAGGCGACCCTGCTGCAGATAGGTGGGAGCGATCTGTTCGAGCAGGCGGGCTATCCCTGACTCGTCGCCTGCCTGCTGGTAATGGGAAAGGGCCTGTTCTGGGTCGCCCTGCTGCTCCCAGGCGTTCGCCGCTCGCTGGTGCAGGGCCTCGACCTCGGCATTGGAGAGATGACGGGGGAGTTCCGCTCGCAGAAAGGCCAGAAAGAGAGGATGATAGACGTACTGCGGCCCTATCCCCCCCCCGCCCCCCCCTATGAGGGGGGGAGTCGCGTTGGGCAAGGTCTCCGACCGCCACCCTACGACGCGCCGGAGGAAAAGGTTGCGCCGCTCCAAATTGGCCAACCACTCGGCCGGGCTGTCCGCACCGTCTACATTTTGAGGTACATCCAGGATAGCCTGACACAGGCCGGGGCTCAGCCGGTCCAGAACAGCACTGCGCAGGAGAAAATCGCGCACCTCGGGCGACTGGAGGGCCAGCACCTCCTCGCGCAAGTAGGCGAACAGCCCCTCCCAGACATCGTCCAGGCTGACGGCGAAACGTCCGAGAGCATTGGCGGCCAGCCACAGAGGGGCTATCCATCCCTCGGCACGGGTGGCCAACTCGGCGACCTCGGCCGAGCTGAGATTCAGCCCCTGCGCCCGCTTCAGGAACGCGGTCACCTCCTCGTCGGTGAAGCCAAGTTCAGCGGCGCGGAGTTCCAACAACTGGCCTCGAACGCGCAGGCGGGGCAGCGGAAGGGGAGGATCCACTCGCGTCAGCAAGTAGAGATGCCCGTTGGCCGGAAGATGCTCCAGCAGATACTGGAGCACCTGCTGGCTATCCGGGCTGGTCAGAACCTCCAGGTCGTCGAGCACGATGACGAACGGCGCAGGGTCCAGTAACGCCAACGCTCTCGCCAGGAGGCTCACTGCCTGCCGAGGGTCTCCCTGCAAGACAGCGAGGTCGCGTAACCCCTGCTGCAAGGACCGCTCCACAGCAGGGTGCAACCGGGCCACGGAGGCAGCCATGCCCTCCACGAAGGCGAGTGGCGCGTTGTCCGCCTCACTCATCTTGTACCACGCGAACAGTACTCCCCCCCCAGCCCTCCCTATGAGGGGAGGAGCCTCGCTCTGCGAGCGGGCAGCCAGCCATTGGGCCAGCAGAGTCGTCTTGCCATAGCCAGGAGGCGCAGAGAGAAGGGTGAGACGGACAGTGAGGCCCCGGTCAAGCAGGGAAAAGAGACGGGGACGGGGAAGGGATTCGGATGCCGGGGATGGAGGGGTGAGGCGGGACGTGAGAACGAGAGAAGAAGTAGATGCGGGAGATGGTTCGTGCTGGAGGATACGTTGGTATAGGTCCTGGGTCTCTTCCAGAGGCTTGATGGACAGTTCGCGCTGGAGGAGATCCCGGTAGGTGCGGTACTGGCGCAGGGCCTGTCCCCGCTGACCGGTCTCCCAGTAGAGGCGCATGAGAAGGCGGTGGATGTCCTCCTGAAGGGGATCAAGAACGAGGAGACGCTGACAGGCAGCTATGGCCTCGCTCCGCTCCCCCCGGGCAATAAAACCCTGGATGAGACTGGTCAGAGCGCGGAGGAGAAGCAGAAAGAGCCGTTCCCGTTCAAAGGTGAGCCACTCTTCGAATTTGGGGGCGTGAGGAACGGAGAACCCGGCCAACAAGTCCCCCCGGTAGAGATCAAGGGCTCGGCGGATGCGGCGGATACCCTCAAAAGCGGCGGAGAAACGGGATTGCGGGTCCTGGAAGCACGCCTGGAGAACCTGCTCGAAATCGCGCGCGTCCACCCAGCAAGAGGCATTGGATGGAACGGAGACCCAGGAGCCTTCGACGGTTAGACAGGCCTCGGTAGAAAGGCCGACCTGGTCGAGAGTGCGGCGCAGTTTCCACAGTGCGCGGCGGAGGTTATAACGAGCCTGGGATTGAGAGGTCTCACCCCACAGGAGAGTGGCCAGGTGCTCGCGGGAGAACCGTTGCCCGGGCTGGCAGGCCAGGTAGATGAGGAGAGCCTGCTCTTTCCGGGCCAAAAACTCGGCCAGAGAGACCTCGCCATAGAGGAGCCGTAGCTCACCCAACAGACAAAGGACTAGAGCCTCGCGGTCCTTCTCTCCTCCCATCGTCCTCCACCTTGCCTATCAGCCATGTGTTCCGTCCCCCCGAACACGCTCTTCCTACGCAGTCACATTATCGCACAAAACGCGGCTTTGGGCCAATGCGCTCCACGAGCAAGTCGCCGGGTTATAGCTGCCTGCTGGCAGTGTTGTCATAAATGGAGAAACGACTATAATTCAGGGAAACCGTCCGAGATAGGAGGTAATACACGATGGTAGCCCAAGCCTTCTTGAGCCTGGCAACCGCCTTCGGCCTTTCGACAGCCGCCGGACTGAACGCCTATATCCCGCTTTTGGTCGTCGCTCTCCTGGCCAAATTCACTCCACTGATCACGCTCAACGAACCGTGGGACGCGCTGGCCAGTTGGTGGGTCATCGGCACACTGACAGTGCTGCTGATCATTGAGGTACTGGTGGACAAGATACCTGCCGCAGACACGCTCAACGATGTCATCCAGACCTTTATTCGACCGGCAGCCGGCGCGATTCTCTTTGCCGCCAGCACCAAAGTCATCGGGCTCAACCCCATCGTAGCAGCCATCTGCGGGGTGCTCCTGGCCGGCGGTGTGCACGCCGTCAAGGCAGGTGGACGGCCGGTGGTGGCAGCCGCGACCGCAGGGATAGGCAACCCGGTCGTGAGCACAATTGAGGACATCATTTCATTCGTGACATCGGTGCTGGCTATCGTGGCTCCCATTCTGATTGTCGCGCTAATCACGATCGCCCTGGCGCTGCTCACCTGGTGGTACGTGCGCCGCCGTCAAAGACGGGCGCATTAGTCATTCTCAGGTAGGAACTTTGTGACCGGTAGATTGGTAAACTGATAGGCTGGTAGACTGGTGACCTACCAGTGCGGCTTCGTCCGGCACTCCTCGCAATCTGAATTGCATCCGCGCTGGCGGCGTACTGTGTACACCAGCTAACCCTGAACTGAGAACCCCTTTCCCGATACCATTACGGTGGGGGAACTCTAACCTGGACAAGCCAGAATCAGAACAACTCTTACCACAAAGAGCACCAAGGACACCAAGAAGAGAGCTAACCTTTGTGATCTTTGTGTTCTTTGTGGTTCAATTTTCTCTAAAATCCTTGTTTTCTGCGCAAGAATATCATTGTTAAGGTACTAACGCTTGATTGACACCAGGAGAACCCAAATGAAACATTTGCATCTGCCCCCCCACACCCGCCACCTGGTAGCGCTTCTACTGCTCCTCGTCCTGATCCCAGGCATAGGCGCACAGGCCGAGGACTCACCCCCTGGCCGGCTGGTACCGCCGGTTTCTGTGGAAGGCAAGATGCTTTTGCCAACCTATACCGGCTGTGGCGGCGTGCCCGGCGTGCCCTCCAGCAACGAAGCCTACGAGCAACAAGTGCTGGAACAGGTGAACACCGTCCGCGCCGACAACGGCCTCCCGCCCCTCAAGCGGGTGCCTTCACTGGACGACGCTGCCCGTTATCACGCCACCGATATGGCGCAGGACGACTACTTTGACCACGCCTCCTACGACCGCAGCGGGGGCAACCTGGTCAAAGCCTGCGACTGGTCCGCGCGAATTCAATCCTACTACCCCAACTGGCAATCACTGGCCGAGAACATCGCTGTCGGATACAGCACCCCGGCAAGTGTGATGAACGGCTGGATGACCAGCGAAGGCCACAAGGCCAACATCCTCAGCACGGGCAACTGGGAAATCGGCGTGGGGTACTACCAGGGCGGCTCCTGGGGGCACTACTGGGTGCAGGACTTTGGGCGAACAGACGGCGTCTACCCCCTGATCATCAACCAGGAAGCAGCAGAGACAGACTCCCGTGACGTCTCCCTGTACATCTATGGCGACTGGGAGGAAATGCGCCTCCGCAACGACGATGGCTCCTGGACAACCTGGCAATCCTTCCAGGCGACGCCAAACTGGACGCTAAACAGTGGAAAAGGCGAGCACACCGTCTGGGCGGAACTGCGCAGCACAAGCCACACGGCGATGAGCAGCGACACCATCTACCTCACCGCCAGTTCCCCCACCCTGGGCAACCTCCCCGACACCCTCCAGTTCACCTACAGCATCCCCGACCAGCGGCTTCTCCCCACCGCCCACCAGGCGACGCCCTTGAACGTGGGGAGCGACGACGCCCTTACCTGGACAATCGCCCCCGAGGGGGCCTGGTTCACGGCCGCGCCCACGGGCGGCGTCACTCCGGCCTCTTTCTGGACCACGCCCACGACCTTTAGCACGGACACAGTCGCTACCTACACCGGCGCGGTCACGGTGACGGTGGTAGACCCGGCCGGGGTAGAAGGCTCTCCCCAGCGGATAGACCTGACCCTGCGGGTGACGGACACACCTCTGACCTTCGTCCACATCCCTCTCGCGCTGCGCAACTACACGCCAGCGCCTGCGACTCTCCACCCCAACGATCCCTACTACGACAGCCACCAGTGGGCACTGGAGAAAGTGGACGCGCCGGAGGCCTGGGGACTCTCCACTGGCCAGAATGTTCTCATCGCCGTCCTGGACTCTGGCACCGACCTGGACCACCCCGACCTGGTCAGCAAAGTGCGCACCGACGTTGACCGGGACTTTGTCAACGCGGACGACGAGGCCGACGACGACCACGGCCACGGCACCCACGTCTCCGGCATCGCGGCGGCGGCGACAGATAACGACACGGGGGTCGCCAGCCTGGGCTGGGAGGCGATGATCCTGCCGCTCAAGGTACTGGACGCCGACGGTGACGGCTACGCTGACGACCTGGCCAACGCCATGCGCTACGCCGCCGACAACGGGGCGGACGTGATCAACATGAGCCTGGGAGGATCGTCCGCCTGCCCCTCGATCATCCAGGATGCGGTGAACTATGCCCACACAAGAGGGGTGGTGCTGGTGGCCGCAGCCGGGAACGCCGGCGCACAAGAAGAGCTTTTTCCCGCCAACTGCGAGCACGTGCTGGGAGTGGCCGCCACCACCTCTTACGACACCCGCGCCAGCTTTTCCAACTACGGCAACCACGTCAGCATCGCCGCGCCGGGCTCCAGCATCTACAGCACGCTGCTGGGTGGCGGGTACGGGTACATGAGCGGCACGTCAATGGCGACGCCACACGTGGCCGGATTGGCCGCCCTCCTATGCACCCGCTACTCCTCCTACACGCCCGACCAGATTGCCTCGGCCATCCTGGACAATGCCGCTGACCTGGGCACGGTGGGGTGGGATTCCTACTACGGCTGTGGCCGCATCAACGCTTCCCAGGCTCTCTCCGTGGGCGCGCACGGCTCTTCACCGCTCTGCCTGGCGGGGATGGGGTCACAGGCAATGGATACACAGGAAGCGCAGAGCACAGCAGCCTTCGCCCCCGGAGAAATCATCGTGACTCTGCGGGCCGGGGCCGGGGTGGAGGCAGTATCCCTGCGACACGGAGCCAGCGCCGAGTTCCTGCCCGCCCTGAACGTGTGGCGGTTCCGGGTCGCGCCTGGGCAGGAGACGGCCTTCCTGGCCCAACTGCAGGCCGACCCGTCCGTGGCTCACGCCGAACTGAACTATCTGGTGTTCGCCCAGTAGCGAGGGCGCAGTTGATGTGCGTACAAAGGCGATGCTATGAATGATGAGATGAATGAACGCCTGCAAAAAGGCTACATCCAAGTTTATACGGGGGACGGCAAGGGCAAGACGACGGCTGCCCTGGGCCTGGCGCTGCGGGCGTCGGGCCACGGGATGCGCACCTACATCGGCCAGTTCATGAAGGGCCAGCACTATGGGGAATTGGAGGCGCTGCGCGACCATCCCCTCATCACGATTGAGCAGTACGGCGACGTGCGCTGCATCCGCCGCGAGGAGGTCACCCCCGATCACGTGGCCCAGGCCCATCAAGGGTTGGAGCGGGCGCGGGAAGTCATGCTCTCGGGCGAGTACGACATCGTCGTGCTGGACGAGGTCAACGTGACGATCTGGTTCGGGTTGCTGGCGGTGGAGGAGGTGCTGGCGCTCCTGAACGAGAAGCCGGAGCACGTGGAAGTGATCCTCACCGGCC
>JAUXFI010000098.1 GCA_030620125.1 Anaerolineae bacterium | reverse complement strand
GGGGGCACGAAGGCGACCTCGTAGGTTCCTTCAGGCCCTTGCTCGAAGGCGCGGGAGATGAAGCCGCTGTACCAGAGCCCTTCGGCGGCGGAGATTGGCTCCCGCCAGGGCTGCTCTCGCTCTAGCCGGCCTGGTCCCATCGTGCGTATCTCTCCCCACTCACGGGCAAAGACTCGCAGCACCATCTGTCCCCCAGCGGCGAGCAACGTCTCCAGTGCCCGGCGCTGGTCATCGGGAAGCGCGTGCCAGGCGTCGCCGACGGCCTCTGGCGCGGTCATCGCCTCGGCCAGTTGGGTGGCTGCATCCCTCTGGCGACTGGTCGTCAGTTCCACGTCCCAGAAGCGAGCGATGGCCCGCAGCCGGACCAGCTTGGCATCCAGAAGGCACTGATGGATCGTGCGCATAGTGCGCTTATTATAGCCCGACTGGGAGAAATGAACAATTGACAATGACAGGTGGTGGCGTGAAGCTGATCATTGACTGCGTATGCGCAACTCTACTTGCCCAAGTTGCGTATTCAGATGAAGGGGATATAATTGTTGTGTATTGCTCACACCAAGGAGTAAACGATGAGTGAAGACCGACGTCCAATGCCTCTCAAGCCGAATGATGCCAGCGCACTGTTGTCCTGGGTGCAGGATGCGGCCCGCCAGGTACGTCTGGCCTGGCGGTTGTTCTGGGACCAGCGCGTGCCGATGTGGGTGAAGCTGGTTCCATCGGTAGCGCTGGTTTACGTGCTCTCCCCCGTGGACTTTATCCCTGCTGCCATACTGCCGGGCCTGGGCCAACTGGACGATCTCGCTGTGCTGCTGATCGGGATCAAGCTCTTTGTCGAGTTGGCGCCGCCGGATGTGGTGCGCGAGCACCTGCTGGCGTTAGGGGCGCGCATCAAGGAGTGGCGCGTGGTGGATGAGAAAGATGGCGGGCCGTCTGTGGTGATTGAGGGAGAGTACGAACTCGAAGCGCCAGAGATGGAGGAAGCGGAAACGTAGGAAGCGTAGCCTCAGTGGATCCGATTCTTGAGGAGTGAGGCGAGCCTACGTGCCGAACGGAGCCGCACCAGGGGGTGCTGGCTCGTCGAATGAGGGGCGGAGCGAGGTCTCCTGGCCCCCTGACCATCCCCTGGTTTGACAGATTCTTTGCCCTGTGGTATCATTGGGGCCGAACTTTAGCACTCTACAAGCGAGAGTGCTAAAATGCATGAGGGAGAAATGGAAGAGTTGACGTCTCGCCAGCGGACGATATTGGGCCTGGTCGTGAGGGAGTACGTAAAGAGCGTCTCTCCAATCAGTTCCCGTGTGTTGGTCGAGCATTATGATCTCCAGGTGAGCACTGCTACCGTGCGCAACGAGTTGGCGCAACTGGAGGAATTGGGGTATCTCTCTCACCCTCATACTTCTGCTGGGCGATTCCCCACGCACAAAGGCTACCGTCACTTTGTGGAGCGGCTGTTGGGAGAGGTGGACTTGCCCTTGCAGGAGCGTCTCACTATCGCCCATCAGTTTCACCAGGCGCGCCGGGACTTTGAACAGTGGATGCCGTTGACGGCCTCCGTCCTGGCCCGCACCGCCCGCGGGGCTGCCCTGGTGACCGCGCCCCAGGCTACCCAGGCGCGTTACAAGCACCTGCGGCTCATTGCCACCCAGGGGCGAGTTGTGTTGCTTGTCCTGGTTCTGCAGGGGGGGTTGGTCAAGCAGCAGATGTTGACTCTGCTCGAACCTCTCAATCAGGAGGAGCTCAACGAGGCCAGTGATCGGATCAATCAGCTCTGTAACGGGTTAGCTGCCGACGAGATCCAAACCCGCGTGAGCAGCCTGCCCTCTTTCGAAGCCGATGTGGTCAGGCTCGTGGTGGACATCATACAGCGCACTGATGTGCGCGCTGCTGGAGTTGTCTACCGTGATGGGTTGGGCACGGTTTTGCAGCAGCCCGAGTTTGCCGAGGGAGAAAAGGCGCAGGGGCTGGTGCGGGTAATGGAGGAGCGCGGTTTTTTCGAGATGATACTGGCCGATGTCCTCAGCCCGGACGTCGGCAGTGTCCGAGTGCTGATTGGCGGCGAGGGGCGTTGGGATGAGCTCCAGACTTGCAGCCTGGTGCTGGCGCGTTACGGGGTAACAGGCTTTGTCACCGGGGCGCTGGGCGTCGTAGGGCCTACTCGTATGTTCTACGGTCGCGCTATTTCGGCTGTGCGTTACATCGCCGATCTGCTTTCCGATATGGTGTATGATATGTATGCGGAGTAGCAGTGAACAATGACAAATGACAATCATGGACGGTCAGGAGGTTCAAGTGACAAAGAAGATGAAAAAGAAAAAGACTGAAACTCTGATTGAAGAAGAAGGAGGAGAAGGAGGGAGCGAAGCTCAATCAGAGATCATTGAGCAAGGGGAGGAAGTAGCGGAAGAAGCGGCAGTGGTTGAGGAGGGGCTGGAGGAGGAAGGCGAAGAGCTGGAGAAATTGCAGGAAGAGTTGGAGGAAGCCCAAGCCCAGGCGGCCGAGTATCTCGACGGTTGGCAGCGGACTCAGGCAGAGTTCTCCAACTACAAGAAGCGGCAGGAGGCAGAGCGAGCGCAGGTAATGGTACTGGCAAACGCGGCCCTGCTGCGCAAACTGCTACCCATCGTGGACGACTTTGAGCGGGCCATCGCGACTTTACCCACTGATTTGGAGCGACTGACTTGGTGTGAGGGCATCTTTTTGATCCAGCACAAGCTAGACGCCTTTCTCGAATCCGAGGGCGTCAAGCCTATTGAGACCGAGGGGCAGGCTTTCGATCCTCATTGCCACGATGCCGTGACTCACGAGGATGCTCCAGGCTACGAGGAGGGTCAGATCATCGGCGAGGTGCAACGGGGCTACATTCTTGGCGAGCGTGTGTTGCGGCCCGCGTTGGTGCGGGTGGCCAAGGCCCCGGTTGCTCCGGAGCCGGAATCATCAGAAGGGTAGATGTGGCGGAAAATCGGTGGCTTGAGACCAAAAAGGAGTAGTGTGTAATGAGTAAAATCATCGGTATTGATCTGGGCATGACCAACTCGGTCTGCGGAGTGATGTTGGGGGGTGAGCCCACCGTTGTGCCCAGTGCCGAGGGAGGGCGGTTGTTCCCGTCGGTCGTGGCTATTAACCCCAAAACGGGGGAGCGGATGGTCGGGCAGGTGGCCAAACGGCAGGCTGTCGTCAACCCCGAGAATACTGTCTTTTCCATCAAACGCTTCATGGGCCGCAAGTTCAGTGACGCGGAGGTGCAGCGGGCGCTAGAGTTGGTTCCCTACAAGATCACGGCGGCCTCTAACGGGGACGTGCGAGTCTGGATGGGGGACAAGGAGTACAGTCCGCCGGAGGTCTCGGCCATGATCCTGCAAAAGATCAAGACCGACGCCGAGGCCTACCTGGGCGAGGAGGTCACCCAGGCGGTCATCACTGTCCCGGCCTACTTTAACGACAGCCAGCGCCAGGCGACCAAAGACGCTGGACGGATCGCCGGGCTGGAGGTGTTGCGTATCATCAACGAGCCGACCGCATCTTCGCTGGCCTATGGTCTCGACAAGAAGAAGGACGAGACCATCGCCGTCTTTGACCTGGGCGGCGGCACCTTTGACATCTCTATCCTTGACGTCGGCGATGGCGTCTTTGAGGTGCGCTCGACCAATGGTGATACTTTCCTGGGAGGGGATGACTGGGACCAGTGTGTCATTGACTGGGTGGCCGACGAGTTCAAGAGGGAGCAAGGCATTGACCTGCGCGAAGACCGTCAGGCCCTTCAGCGGCTGAAGGAGGCGTGCGAAAAGGCCAAGGTTGAGCTTTCTACGGTGATGGAGACGGAGATCAACTTGCCCTTTATCACCGCCGATGCCTCCGGCCCCAAGCACCTGCTGATGAAACTCACGCGGGCCAAGCTGGAGCAACTGACTGATGACCTGATCGAACGCACCGTTGAGCCTTGCAAGCTGGCTATGGCCGACGCCAAACTAAAGCCCGCCGACATTGACGAGGTCATCTTGGTGGGTGGTATGATCCGCATGCCGGCCATTCAACAAAAAGTGGCCGATTTCTTCAATAGAGAACCTCACAAGGGGGTCAACCCTGACGAGGTGGTGGGTCTTGGCGCGTCCATCCAGGCTGGCGTCCTCGGTGGCGAGGTCAAGGATGTGCTTCTGCTCGATGTGACCCCGCTGTCGCTGAGCATTGAGACCTTGGGCGGTGTGGCTACCTCGCTCATTGAGCGCAATACCACCATTCCTACCCGCAAGAGTCAGATCTTTTCCACCGCCACTGACGGCCAGACGCAGGTGGAGATCAACGTGGTACAGGGGGAGCGCCCTATGGCAGCCGACAACAAGAGCCTGGGGAAATTCATCCTCGATGGCATCCCACCCGCGCCTCGTGGCATCCCTCAAATCGAAGTCACCTTCGACATTGATGCTAACGGTATTCTCAACGTCTCTGCTTTGGACAAGGCCACCGCACGTGAACAGTCCATGCAGATCATCCCCTCCAGCGGCCTTGCAGACGAAGAGGTTGAGCAGATGGTCCGGGATGCCGAGCGCTATCGTGAGCAGGATGAGCGGAGAAAGGAAGAAGTGGAGGCGCGCAATATCGGCGACAACACCGTCTACAGCGCCGAAAAGTTCCTGCGAGAGCAAGGGGACAAAGTGCCCGCAAACCTGCGCTCTGAGACGGAGCCCAAGATCGAAGCGCTCAAGAGCGCCCTGCAGGGCAGCGACGTCAGCGCCATCCGCCGGTGCGCAGACGAGTTGAGCCAGGCGATGCAGCAGGTGGGGGCCGCGATGTACCAGGATGCCGGGCCGGAGGCTCCTCCACCGCCAGAGGGCGAACCCTCCGGGGATGGTGAGGAAGACGTTGTCGAGGGCGAGTTCAGCGAAGCGTAGTGAGTAATGAGTGAATGAGGGGATGAGGAGTGAGTAGCGAGGGGTTCCCTCGTTACTCGCTCTTTGCCGAATGGATATGACTAGCAAGCGGGACTATTACGAGGTACTGGGGGTCAGCCGCTCGAACACCCCGGAGGAGATCAAGCGGGCCTATCGTCAACTGGCACGCCAGTATCATCCGGACGTCAGCGATGTGCCCGGCGCTGAGACAAAGTTCAAGGAGATCAACGAGGCCTACGAGGTGCTCTCTGATCCGGAGAAACGGGCCACTTACGACCGTTTTGGCCACGTCGCGCCCGGCGCGGGGGGTTTTGGCTTTGACTTTGGTTCCCGTAATCCCTTCGAGATTTTTGAGGAGGTCTTCGGGCGGGGAGGATTTGGGTTTCGCACCTCCACTCGTCGCGGGCCGCGGCGTGGCGCCGATCTGCGCTACGATCTGCGTCTGACCTTTGAGGAAGCGGTCTTGGGGTGCGAGAAGGATGTCCAGGTCACGCGCCAAGAGGTGTGTCCAGAGTGCCACGGCAGCGGGGCCGAGGTGGGAACGACACCGGTACGCTGCTCGGAGTGCAATGGCACAGGACAGGTGCGGCGGGTGCAGCGTTCCATCCTGGGCTCCTTCGTCAGCGTCACCACCTGCCCGGTCTGCCAGGGCAAAGGGGAAACGGTTCCTATTCCCTGTTCCCGATGTAACGGGGAGAGATGGGTCTACGTCACCCGCAGGCTTTCTGTCACCGTCCCGCCCGGCGTGGACCACGGCACCCAGATCAGGCTGGCGGGCGAGGGAGAGATGGGGGAGCGGGGCGGGCCCGCCGGCAATCTCTACGTCGTTTTAGACGTGGAGCCGCATCCCATCTTTCAGCGGCGCGACGACGATCTCCTGGTCGAGTTGCAGATCAACGTTGCCCAGGCGGCGTTGGGGGCCGAGGTGAGCGTGCCCACTCTGGAGGGCGAAGAGAGAATCTCGATCCCTCCTGGTACCCAGAGCGGCACCGCGTTGCGGCTGCGGAACAAAGGAGTGCCCCATTTGCGGCGCAACGGCCGAGGCGACGAGTTGGTGCTGGTGCGGGTTGCTGTCCCAACCAATCTCTCTCATGAGCAGAAGAGTCTCTTGCGGGAACTGGGCGAAACGTTGGAGCCGGAGACTATCTGGCAAGAGAAACACAGCTTTGTGGATGAACTGCGAGAGCTATTTGGCTTGTGATCCGGCAAATTGGGGAACTGGTAGATTGATAGAGCAGTGGCTTGAAGTCAGCGTAACGGTAGAGAATGAGACTGCGGAGGCGGTAGCCGAGGTTCTTTCGCGCTACGCCTATCGTGGGGTGGCCATCGAAGCCGGGCCTGAGGGTTGGAACGTAGGCCCGGTTATCGTTAGGGCCTACATACCTGCCGATGACGAGCTGCGGGCCAAAAAGCGTCGTGTCGAGGAAGCGCTTTGGCACCTGGGTCAGATTCGGGCCATTCCCGCTCCAACTTTCCAGTTTGTCGCCGAAGCGGACTGGGCTGAAGCGTGGAAGGAACGGTTGAGCGTTCTGCACCTGGGTCAGCACATCGTCATCCGGCCATCGTGGCTAGATTATGCGCCTGTGCCTGGAGACGTCGTCATCCAGTTGGATCCGGGAATGGCCTTTGGCACCGGCTTGCATCCCACGACGCAGATGTGCCTGGCGGCGTTGGAGGAGTTGGTATCCTCAGGGACGCAAGTGCTCGACCTGGGCACGGGTTCTGGTATCCTGGCGATTGCGGCAGCCAAGTTGGGTGCTGGACGTGTGCTCGCAGTTGACAACGATCCTGTGGCAGTCAAAACGGCACGGGGCAACGTGGTGGTCAACGGGGTGCAGGAGATCGTGAGCGTGAGGGGCGGGTCTCTCCCAGAGGTGTCGGGGAGCTACGACCTGGTGGTGGTCAACATCCTGGCAAAAGTTATCGTAGAGATGGCGCGGGGGGGGCTTGCAGTGCGCGTGCGCCCTGGTGGGACTCTGATCGCTGCCGGTATCATCGCCGATCAGGAGCCGGAAGTCGTGACGGCGTTGGAGTGGGGAGGGCTTACTCTGGCAGAACGACGACAGAGCGAGGATTGGGTGTGCCTGATGTTCAGGTAGGGCTACTCCCGCTGAAAGTTGCGCTTATACCGGTAGACAATTCGACCACGTGTTAGGTCATAAGGAGAGAGTACCACCCGCACGCGGTCGCCCAGCAGAATACGTATATAGTACCTGCGCATCTTTCCGGAGAGGTAGGCCAGTATCTCGTGGTCGTTGTCAAGTCTTACGCGGAACTGGGTGCCTGGCAAAGCCTCAATGACAGTGCCCTCCACCTCTATTGTGTCCTCTTTTTTCTTGCCCATCCAGTTACTCTCTTCCGCTAGACTTTTTGTCTGAGGGGCTGCATCTTTTGTTGTGGCTGGTGTTGTGAGTGGTGCGGTTTCCTCAGTGTCTGCCTCTTATATTGCGGCTTCCTTCTCAGCTTTTGTCGCTTCGCTCACCGCCATTTCTGGCTCTGTGGCTTCTTCTTCTTCAACCACGGCAGCTTCGATCACGGCTGGCTCTGGCTCTTCTTCTTCTTCTTCTTCGACCTCGGCTGCCTCGATCACGGCTGGCTCTTCTTCTTCTTCTTCGACCTCGGCTGCCTCAATCACGGCTGGCTCTGGCTCTTCTTCTTCGACCTCGGC
>JAUXFI010000220.1 GCA_030620125.1 Anaerolineae bacterium | reverse complement strand
TGCCCTGAGCGCCAGAAGTTGAATATCAAGAAGACGTCGTCAGGGTTGTCGTGGTAGGTGAAGTCAATCAGGAATTCCTGGTAGGTGTTAGACGCGGCAAAGTCGGTCCCTTTCAGAACGAGATGCCCGTACTCTGTGCCGCCTCCATTGACCGAGATCCGCGCCACAGTATCTGCAGAGGTGTTATCGTTCACCTTGAGCCGGAAATAGGCCACAAAGGGCGTCTCCTTGAAGAAGTCCGTCGTCCACACCCAGGCGAAGGATTCACCATCTCCCGGGCGCAGGCGGAACGCAGTGCCACCCAGGGCGGAGGGGTCGTTCACTCGCTCGCCATTGCCCCAGTAGAGGGTGAAGGTGTCGAAGGTATCATCAACGAACCAGTTCTGGCTCAACTGCACGTAGGGCCAGCCACCGTCCAACTCGTACAGCGTCACACGATCGGTGTTCGTGGAGGCCAGATGCAGACCCAGTTCGTCCAGCGGAACGGTCTGCCCCAGGTAGATAGTGTCGCTGACCACAGTGGCCCGCCCCACAGCGTCCCGGGCCTTGACGTAGACAGCGCGCCAGCCGCTGCCCGATTCCAGCGTCCAGGTCTTCTCAGCCGCGTAGGGCTCCCAACTCGCGCCGATGAAGCAGATGTCATTCGCCACCATCATCTCGGTGGCCGCGCCCAGCCCGGCAAAGCCGCCGCCATACCGGTCGTAGATGTAGAGGTCAACGGACGTGTCGGTCGTGTTCAGCGCTTCATAATCAATAACCACCGGCGGGTAGACGGGATCCTGGCCGAAGTCCTGGGTAAGGTATCCTCGCCCATCGCTCTCCCGGCGGTAATAGCCCATCCCCAACTCGCGGGAATTGGGATCGAGCAGGTTGGCGCGATGGCCGGAACTATTCATCCAGCCCTCAATGGCTGCCTCCGGCGTCATATAACCGCAATAGCAATTCTCCGCGCCACAAAAGCCCCGGTAACCAAAGAGAGGGACGCGTTCCCAGGGTGAGCGTCCCAGGGAGTCGTCGTGGCCACAGTAGCCGCCGGGGCGGTTCTCCACCGAGTCCCAGGAAAACCAGCGGGCGGCGTCGGTCATCGGCGCGCACCAGCGCAGCGGTGGCACCCCGTTATCCCGCCGGGCCAGATTGCCCAGGTAGACGGTGCGCATCTCGTTGTAGATTTGGTCGGCTGGCTGCTGCGGTGGGTCGTCGCTCTGAGACAAAGCGGGCTGGTTGCCACCCAAAAGGAGAAGTAGTAAAAAAACACTAAATGCTCGAACACCCTTCTTCGTCACATCACTCCCCTGCCAACAGAATCCGCAGCGCCTTCTGCGCCCGCAGTGCGTCCGACCCGGCACTGCACTTAGAGAACCAGTAGTAGGCCTCCTCGTCGCCCATCGCCTGCACGCCCTGGCCGATGGCCTCGATGCGGTCGTGGCGGGCCAGCGGCTTGACTGCCAGCAGGATCAGGGCCAACCGCAGGCCGGTCAGTTCGTCCAGGTAGAAGGGCTTTTCGCTGCCGGCGGCGCGGGCCAGGTCGGTGGCCTTGTAGCCATTGGTCCGCAGTGCATGCAGCAGGTGGTCGGCCACGGCACGCAGCGGGTCGCCGCCCAGTTCGAGGCCCCATATAGCACCAGGAGCAGGATGACTGAAGTCGTCACTACGAGCATTACTACGAGCACTACTACGAACACTGTTGTTGTGTGGTAGCCACTGGTAGAGGGCCACGCAGTAGCCGCCGTTGGCCTCCGGGACAGTGTAGAGTACAAAGGGATGCTCTGGGTCAGGCTCTGGAGGCGGTGTCACGCGGTAGGAGATGCGTCGCTTGCTCTGGCGTGGCACGTTGGGCAAGATGGCACCTTGCCCTACAGCATCTACCTCAAACAGGCGCATCCGCCCACGGTAGGGGATGGGCGCGTCGAAGCGCCGGTGGTTGGCCAGTCGCCAGGCGTAACACGGCGAGCCCGGGAAGGGAGTGTCGAGCAAGTGCTCTCCGCGCAGCGATTCGTAGGTTGCCTCGTCCAGCGGCACGATCTCGGTCAGTTCCACCGTGCCGATGAGCGCGCCGTAGTCCAGCGCGTCGGGGTCGAAGCCCAGGAGGCGGCAGCGAGCGTCACGCCGCTTGCTGCTGGCATGAACGACCAACGGCCCCCGATATTGCACCTGCCAGGTGCGAATGTCCACTATCTTATCGCCCCGGATGATCTGCTCGGTGCGCGGTTGATGGAAACTTAGGGCTTTCACAGTGGCTCGCCCTCCAGTTCGATCTTGTCCAGTCCCACCGTGGTCAGCACTTCGTGGATGGTGCGGAACTGGTCACCTTGAACATCCAACCCGTCGGGGAAACCCGCTGTCAGTTTGGTGGTGGTCACGAACTTGGCTGCTTCCTGGGCCAGCGAGTCGGTCACCTGCTTGAGCCGCCGGTACAACTCCCAGTCCAGCGCTATCTTGTTGGAGAGGTATTGCCCCTCTCCGCACTCGCCGTTGTAGGTCTGCTCCACCAGAAACTTGCCCTTGCCCAGTTGGGGGATGACTAGCCCCAACCTGCGCATATTCCGGGCGCCGGCCGGCCCGTCTCCGCGCAGGACGAGACGCAGTGTGGAGAGGTGTGTCACCTGCTGGTCATGGCAGCGATCGAGTAACTGCTGGAACGCCTGCTGAGGGACCCCCCCACCCCGCAGCGG
>JAUXFI010000150.1 GCA_030620125.1 Anaerolineae bacterium | reverse complement strand
GTGTGGGAGTGTGGGGAGAGTGTCTCTGTGCTCAAGAATGTTTCCGGCTTCAGTCGCCGGGCCAGCAGTCCCACCGGCAGGCTGAGCAGCAGTACGCCAGCCACCTGTGCCAGCGCCAGGTTCAGCCCCAGCCCGCCGGTCATCATGATGAACAACTGAGGGTTGAGGAGTGAGGAGGCGACCAGGAAGGCCAGCGCTGGGCCTGGTGACGCGCCACCGTGCAAGAGTTCTACGAGCACCGGAACCGTGCCGTAGGTGCACAAGGGTGAGACCCCGCCCAGGCAGGCTGCGCCCAGCACCGTGCCCGGCCCGCTGCGGCTCAACCAGCGTCCCCAGCGGCGGGTCAGGTCGAGTTGGCCCAATAGCGCCGCCAGCAATATGCCGATGGCCACGTAGGGGCCCAGTTGCAGTACCTGGGACCAGGCCAGCGTCGCTGCCAGGATGAGGTGCGAGGTCAGGTTAGCAGGCATCGTTCTCCCGAAATTGGTGCGTCGTCCTCATGATACCACAGGAATCGCCGGGGGGAAATTACGGTTTGGTTACGTCCGCCTCAGAAATCCATCGGTTTGAGGAGAGCCTTGACAACTTGCACTTTTGGCGTTATTGTATGCCTGCTAGTTTTGGCTTTGTTCTGTAGACACTCTGACAAATCACGAGGGAGGGAGATTGTGAAAGGCAAGCTCAATGCCACAACGTTGGCTGTGATCGCGGTGATGGTCGCCGTGGTCACCGTAGCGACCGGGTTTCTGCGGGTTCCCATACCCGGTACTGGTGGGTACGTTCACCTGGGGGACATCTTTGTGTTCTTCTCTGCCTTTGCCTTTGGCCCCGTGATCGGCGCTATCGCCGGTGGCATTGGCTGCGGGCTGGCAGACGTGCTGGGCGGGTATGCCGTGTGGGCTCCTCTGACCCTCGTCGCTCACGGCGTGCAAGGGCTCGTCGCCGGCTACTTTGGCAAGGGCAAGGACGTTGGCGGCCTGGTCGTGGCCTGGCTGCTTGGCGGTATTTGCCTGGTGGGGCTCTATTTCCTGGGCGAGCTGCTCCCCGTGTACGGCGGCTTCGCCGGTGCCGTGACCGAGATTGTCCCCAACATCGTGCAGGCCCTGGCAGGTGGCGTCGTGGGCATTCCGCTCGTGTTGCTCGTCCGCAAGGCTTACCCGCCCATTGAGCAGATTGGCGTGGGTAGGGCGTGGCGGGAGGAGTAGGGCTGACAAGTTGGCCGAGACCAACATTCGCAACCTTCACTACTCCTACCCCCCCCTGACCGCCCACGGTGAGCCTGTGTCGGTTCTGCGCGGCATAGACCTGGAGGTGGAAAAAGGCGAGTTCGTCTCCATCATGGGACCGACCGGGGTGGGCAAGACCACGCTGTGCCTGGCCCTCAACGGCATCGTCCCGCAATCCATGGGCGGTGTTTTTAAGGGAGATGTGACCGCCGGGGGCCTCAATACCAAGGAACACCCGGTGCCCAAGTTGGCCTCCCACGTCGGGATTGTGTTTCAGGATGCTGAAAGCCAGTTCTTCAACATGACCGTGGAGGCGGAGGTGGCTTTTGGCCCCGAGAGCCTGGGTATTGCCCCAGCCGAGATCCAGGAGCGGCTCGATTGGGCGCTGGACGTGGTGGGCATGTCCGACTTTCGCAGCCGTTCCCCCTTCCAGCTCTCCGGCGGACAGAAACAGCGCGTGGCCATTGCCTCTATCCTGGCCATGAAGCCGGACATCCTGGTGCTGGACGAGCCGACGTCGGGGCTGGACCCCATCGGCAAGTTCGAGGTGTTCTGTGTGGTCCAGGAGCTAAAGCGCCGGGAACAGATCACGATCATCATGGTCGAGCAGGAGGCGGAGAGGATCGCCGAGTTCTCTGACCGGGTGGCCGTGATGCACGAGGGCAAGATCGCCATGGTGGGCGCTCCCCCGGCCGTTTTCAGCCAGGTTGACCTGATGCACGAGATCGGGCTGGGTGTTCCCCAGGTGAGCGAGTTGGCGGCCTGTTTGAATGCTCGCTGCGGTACAGACTACACGTTCACTCTGTTCGAGGATGCTTATACTACGCTCTCGCAGAACACGGATTGCAGGACAGTAACGGATTTTTCTCATCCTGGCACTGACGGCGCCACGTGCGAACGGAAATCCGCCAGTCTCAAATCATCCAATCTCCAATCTCCAATCTCCAATCTCTCTCCCCCCCCCATTATCCAGGTGCGCGATCTCTGGTATCAGCACGCCGAGGACATCGTTGCCCTCAAAGGTATCAGCCTGGACATTGAGGACGGCGATTTCGTGGCCGTGATCGGCCAGAATGGTTCGGGCAAGACGACGTTGGTCAAGCACTTTGACGGGTTGTACAAGCCTACCCAGGGGCAGGTTGTCGTGGACGGGCGGGACACGGGGGGGCTCTCGGTGGGTGAACTGGCCCGCACCGTCGGTTACGTCTTTGAGAGCCCCGATTATCAGATTTTTTGCGCCACTACCCGCGAAGAGATCGGCTTTGGGCCGCGCAACCTGGGGCTGGAGGGAGATGAGCTGGAGGAGCGCGTCGAGGAGGCGCTGGACTATTTTGAGTTGGCTGAATACGCCGCCAGTCCCCCCGCCGTCCTGGGCTTTGGTATTCGGCGCAAGATCGGCGTCGCCGCTGTCTACGCCATGCGCCCTCGGGTCTTTGTGCTCGACGAGCCGACCATTGGGCTGGACTGGAGGAGCACGATGGCTTTGATGCGGGCCGTCCAGGCGATGAACGAAAAGGGCCATACCATCATCCTGGTGACCCATGACATAAAGATCGTCTGCCAGTTTGCGCACCGCTGCCTGGTGTTGCGCGACGGTCAGGTTCTGGCGTATGACGACACCAGGACGGTTTTCAAGCACTCTGAGCTACTCAGGGACACCCAGATTGAGCCGCCGCAGATCACGCAACTGGCCAAGAGGATGTCGCCCCTGGGGATAGGCATGCCCGACGACGTGCTGACCGTGGACGAGTTCTACAGCGCCTACGTCAGCAGGCGGAGAGGGCAACAATGAGCTTTGCGTTTGACTTGTACGTGGAGCGCCTGGGGTGGGCGCACCGGATTGATCCCAGGGTCAAGCTCTTGTTCGTCCTGGTGGGCGTGATCTCTATGATCCTGTTCTCAAATCTCTTTTTTATGCTGGCGGCGCTGATCGTTATTCAATTGCTGATCGTTTCGGCCGGGGTGCCGCGCGACCGACTGGCCTGGGTTTGGAAGACCATGCTGCCTGTCAACGTTCTCATCCCGCTGCTGTGGATGGTCTTTTATCCGGAGGGGTACGTTCTGTTTCGGCTTGGGGTCAAGTTCACGCCTCTGGCATTGGCCCGGGGGTTGGCGGTGGCGGCGCGGTTGGATACCATCGCTTTCATAAGCTTCCTGTGGCTCTTTACCACCGACCAGACGTCCATCGTGCGCAGCCTGGTAAAGATCGGTATGCCCTTCGAGTGGGGGTTGGCCCTGGCGATCAGCCTGCGCTACGTGCCCACCTTTCACGGTCTCTACACAGTGGTGGCGGAGGCGCAGCAGGCCCGTGCGCTGGACCTCGCCAAAGGCAACTTTTTCCAGAGGCTCAAGTCCTACCTGCCTATCCTGGTGGCGATGATCATCAGTGCCTTGAGGACGGCCGACAAGCTCGCCAGGGCGCTGGAATCACGGGCGCTTGGTCTCGAGGGGGTAGAACGCACTTGCCTGCACGACATTCACTTCACTCGCCGGGACTATGTTCTCAGCGTCGTGCTGCTGCTCGTCTTTTGCGGGATGATCGTGCTGCGCGTGTTGGGCCTGTTCACGCACCCAATCTATTTGATTTCGTGACTCCCTCACTCAGGGCTCAACAGCGCTGAGACAATCTCGTCTCGCTCAAAGTGGGGTAGGGGACGTTCGCCCGTTGTGCTCCGCAGCACGATGCCTCGCTCACGCTCCACCACGCGGCCGATGCACGCTACTGCGATGCCGTATCTCCCCAGCGCGGCCTGTATCGTGGCCGCGTCTTTAGGTGCAACTGCCAGCAGCAGCGCGCCGGAAGCGATCAGCCCCAGCGGGTCCAGCCCCAGCCGCGCACACAGCGCCTGCGTCTCGGGCAGGATTGGGATGGTGGCCTCGTCTACCTCCAGCCCGACCTCTGCCGCTTCGGCCATTTCCCACAACCCGGTCGCCAGCCCGCCCTCGGTTGGATCGTGCATGGCGTGCACGCTTCCTGCCGCCGTCGCCACGGCCGCGTCGCGCACGACGCTGATGCCGGGATCGTACAGGAACTCTCGGCATCGTTCCAGGAAGGATGCGCTGAATCCCGCCAATGCGCTGTTCCTCTCCCGCGCAATGATGGCCGTTCCCTCCACCGCAATGCCCTTGGTGACGAGCAGGACGTCGCCCGGTCGGGCTCCGTCGGGGCGCACCAGCCGCTCGGGGGTCACTTCGCCCAGCATGCAGCCGACGACGATAGGGCGGTCAATGCCATAGGTGATCTCGGTGTGGCCGCCCACTAATCCCACGTCCAACTCTGCGCACGCCCGGGCGATCTGGTCAAAGATTGTGTCTACCAACGCTTCGTCTGTGCGAGCCTCTGGCAGTAGCAGTGTGGCCAGGAACCAGCGCGCCGTCGCGCCGGTGCACGCGATGTCGTTGGCGTTGACGTGGACGGCATACCAGCCGATCTCGTCGCTGGCAAAGGTGATGGGGTCGGTTTTGGCGACCAGGTAACGGTCGCCGAAGGAGATGACTGCCGCGTCGTGCCCCACGCCCGGCCCCAGGACGATACGCTCGTCGGAGGGCGCGTAGCGGGCGAATAGTCGGGCCAGGTGATCGGCGGGCAGTTTTCCGAGCGGTAACGGGGATGACGTTTGCATCATTGGGCTTTGGAATGGTTCCCTACGCGTTGTTATCGCGCAGTCCCTTTCCCTTCAGCAGACCATCCACCCACGCCGCATCTTCCGGCGAGAGTGTCACCGGTGGCGGCTGCCGGTAGTCCACAAAGTCGGCGTAGCCGCCGTTGTCGTAGCATTGGGTGAACACGGCCTGCAGGTCCAGCGCCACGTCGGGGTCGGGTTCCCGCAGGGGCACGCCGAAGCGGGGCAGGCGGTGCTGTAGCGGGATGGGGTACACCTCGAAGCGATACTTGTCCGGTGCCCGGTTTACGCGCACCAGATAGCGATGTGATGCCAGGGAAGCCTTTCCCTCCTCCGAGATCGCCACCGTGTGCAATCCCCCCGCGAGCAGGTCAATCTCTACCAGGTGCGCGGCGCTGTTCAGAACCTCCTGCTGCTTGCGGTGGTAGAGGCGATGTCC
>JAUXFI010000170.1 GCA_030620125.1 Anaerolineae bacterium | reverse complement strand
GGCCACCTCGTTTCCAAGGCTCCAAGCCCCCGTCCCGGGGGCGGGTCTACGGGACGAATCTCGCCTAAGACGCCCCCGAGACGGGGGCTGGGAGCACAGTCTGGCCGAAACGATGACCAACGCCGTTGCGCGAGACTTTGACTTCCATGTGAGATCGGGTTATACTGAGAACGTGAGAGAACTTGCGACGGAGTGATGAGACAATGCCACACAAAAAACCCTTGGACACTCCCCAGAGCTACAGGTCTTATAGCCTGGGCGAAGAGATCGTCAATAGCATTACCCACGGCATCGGAACCGGCCTGAGTGTAGCCGGGTTGACCTTACTGGTCGTCCTGGCTGCTTTGTACGGTGATGTCTGGCGAATTGTCAGCTTTAGCATCTACGGCAGCACTCTGATTTTCCTGTACCTGGCTTCAACCCTCTATCACAGTTTTCAGCACCCCCGGGTGAAACGGGTTTTCAGAATCATTGACCATGCCTCGATTTTTCTGTTGATTGCCGGTACGTACACCCCATTCCTCCTGGTTAGCATGCGGGGAAACTGGGGGTGGACCTTGCTAGTCATTGTGTGGGGATTGGCATTGTTGGGGATCGGTTTCAAAGTCCTGTTCACCCATCGTTTCCAAAAGCTCTCTACCCTGGCCTACGTCTTGATGGGCTGGTTATGCGTGGTCGCCTCGAAAGAAGCGTTGAACAGTATCCCTACTGGCGGCCTGGTCTGGTTAGCTATTGGCGGGGTGGTCTATACAGTGGGAGTCATCTTTTACGCCTGGAAAAAGTTGCCGTACAGCCACTCTGTCTGGCACTTGTTCGTTCTCGGAGGCAGCATGTGTCACTACTTTGCGATTCTGCTGTACTTGCTGCCGGCAGCCTGAATTGTAACACGGAGATAATGCTGACCTTCCCGAAAGCTACTGGGAGCTTTCGGGAAGGTCTGTTGAGGGAGACTACCGTGTCGTCAAACTACGTAAAGGTGAGATTCCTGCAATGGGCATAGACAAAATCATCAAACGCGATGGGACGACGGTCCACTTTGATCGCAAACGAATCGAAAAAGCCATCTACGCCGCCGCACGGGCGGTGGGCAACGGAGAGAGTCGCCAGTGGGCCGAGACTCTCTCCTGGGCCGTGACGGGTATCCTGGGGGAACGCTTCGGCCAGGATGACCACGCGCCCCACGTGGAGGAGATTCAAGACATCGTCGAGGAAGTGTTGGTCAAATCGGGCAACCCGCAGGTGGCCAAGGCGTACATCCTCTACCGCCAGAAGCGGGCCGAGGCCCGGGATGCCCAGCAGATGCTCCTGAACACCGAGGTGCTGGTGGACGATTATCTCCAGCGCACCGACTGGCGGGTCAGCGAGAACAGCAACATGAACTACTCCCTCCAGGGGCTCAATTTCTACGTGGCTTCTTCCATCGCCGCCCGCTACTGGCTGCACAAGATCTACCCGTCGGAGGTACAACAGGCGCACGTCGAGGGCGACCTGCACTTGCACGATCTCGGAATGCTCTCGGTGTACTGTTGCGGGTGGGACTTGCAGGATTTATTGATCCAGGGCTTTGGCGGGGTGTCGGCCAAAATCGAGAGCAAGCCCCCCCAACACCTGCGCACGGCATTGGGCCAACTGGTCAACTTTTTCTACACCCTGCAAGGCGAGTCAGCCGGCGCGGTGGCAATCTCCAACTTTGACACGTTGTTGGCCCCTTTCATCCATTACGATGGGTTGAACTATACCCAAATCAAGCAGGCAATGCAAGAGTTTGTGTTTAACATAAACACGCCAACTCGCGTGGGCTTCCAAACTCCTTTCACGAACCTGACCATAGACCTAAATCCCCCCTCCACGCTGCGCGACCTGCCGGTGGTCATCGGTGGCGAGATGCGCAACGAGACCTACGGCGAGTTCCAGCGCGAGATGGACCTGCTCAACCGCGCCTTCGCCGAGGTGATGCTGGAGGGAGACGCCAAGGGGCGGGTCTTTACCTTCCCCATTCCAACGTACAACGTCACCCGCGATTTCGGTTGGGATAACCCCGACCTGGAACCGGTGTGGGCGATGACGGCTCGCTATGGCATTCCCTACTGGGCCAATTTTGTCAACAGCGATATGAAGCCAGAGGATGCCAGGAGTATGTGCTGTCGCCTCCGCCTCGACCAGCGCGAGTTGCGCAAGCGTGTCGGTGGCCTCTTCGCTGCCGCCCCTCTCACCGGGTCGGCGGGTGTGGTGACGATCAACATGTCCCGGCTGGGTTACCTGGCTCACGACGAACCAGAGTTCCAGACACGATTGGAGCGGCTCATGGAGATAGCCCGCACCAGCCTGGAGATCAAGCGGGGGATGCTGGAACGCCTCACGGATCAGGGCCTCTACCCCTACAGCCGTCACTACCTGCAAGGGATACAGAAGCGATTCGGGAGCTACTGGAGCAACCACTTTTCCACAATTGGGCTCATCGGGATGAACGAGGCCTGCCTGAACTTGCTGGGCGTCGGCATCGCTCATCCTGAGGGCAAGGATTTTGCAATCCGCACGTTAGATTTCATGCGCAACGTGCTGGCCTGCTTCCAGGCGGAGACCGGCAACCTCTACAACCTGGAGGCGACCCCCGCCGAGGGGGCTTCCTTCCGCCTGGCCCGGGCAGACAAAAAGAGTTTCCCACGCATCATCACCGCCGGTACCGACCAGGCCCCCTACTACACCAACTCCACCCACCTCCCCGTGGCCCACACCGACGACCTTTTCGAGGTACTGGAGCACCAGGACAAATTGCAGACGCTCTACACCGGCGGGACAGTCGTGCACGTCTTCCTGGGCGAGCAGTTGAACGACTGGCGGCAGGCCCGCCGGCTGGTGCGTGTGATTGCGGAGAACTTTCACTTGCCGTACTATACCCTCACGCCCACGTTCAGCATCTGCCCGGTACACGGCTACATCCCCGGCGAGCATCAATACTGCCCCTACGACCATACGCCGGAAGAACTCGCCCGCTTCGGGCGGCTGGTGGAGGGCAAGGGATACCAATCCTAATCTCCAATCTCCAACCTCTAATCTCCAACCTCCAATCTCAAGAATGAGGAGACAAATGACCACGAACAATCCCAAACCAGAGACAACCCAGGCCAAAGCCGAACTGAAAATCCCCTGCGAGGTCTACTCGCGCATCGTCGGCTACCTGCGGCCGGTGCAGAACTGGCACCAGGGCAAGCAGCAAGAATTCCACGACCGCAAAACGTTCCGCGTGCCCGACGTGGCTCTCCTGGAGGAGGAATCGCTGTAGACGTGGGGCTAAAGGGCTGGGTTCGGACCTCGCTGATAGACTACCCCAATCACATTGCCACCGTCCTCTTCACCGGCGGGTGCAACTTTCGCTGCCCCTCGTGTCACAACGCCGACCTGGTGTTACGTCCTGGGGAGATGCCAACGTTGCCTGAGGAGGAAGTGTGCGAGTTTCTGTCGCGCCGCGTCGGATTGGTGAATGGCGTGGTGATCACCGGGGGGGAGCCTACCCTCCAGACAGGCCTGTCTGCCTTCCTCCGTCGGGTGCGGGAACTGGGCATGGACGTCAAACTGGACACCAACGGCTATCGCCCCGACGTCCTGGCGGCGCTGCTGGACGAGGGGCTGGTGGACTATGTGGCGCTGGACGTCAAAGCGCCGCCGGAAAAGTATCCTCTCCTGGCTGGTCGAGCTGATATGGACCTGACACGCATGAAGCGGAGCATCGCCCTGTTGCAGAGCAGCGCGACCTCTCACGAGTTTCGTACCACCGTGGTTCCGGGCCTGCTAATCGAAGAGGACATTGAGGAAATCGCCCGCTGGATCGCCGGGGCGGAGCGGTACGTGTTGCAGCAATTCCGTCCGCTGGGCACGCTGGATCCGGCTCTGGAGAAGGTACCTCCTTACCCAATCGAGAGACTGCGGGCCATGGCTCAAGATGCCGGGCGGTGGGTAGCCCAGGTGACAGTGCGAGGAGGATGAGAGACATACCGGTGAGCAAAAACACCATCACCCCGATCCTGGTCGCGCTGCTTGTCGTTCTCAACTGCCGCGCCGTCACTCCGCCGTCCGCCACGCGGTTGCCCATCATCCCTGCCGCGCCGCCGCCTCTGTCCGACTGGACCCGTACCGCCCGCATCGCCACCCCCTACGACTACCCCGACAGCGACGACTACACCTGGGAGCAAAACGTAGACCGCGCCGTCGCCGACGGGGCCACTGTCATCCTGGACTGGCACTACGTCAGCGGTGACTGGCGCTACCTCTACGAGCCCGGCCTTTCCGACAACGTCGCCTGGATGCGACAAAAAGCCGACTACGTCCACGACCACCATCCCGGCGTGCATTACATCGTCTACGTCGCGCCGCTGGAGTACGTCACGGAGAACGTGGACGAGAACCAGGACAAGGAGGTAGACCCTGGCAAGGAATCTGATAGCCTGGCCCTCCAGCACCCCGGCTGGGCACAGGTCGGCAGTGACGGGCGCAGCGCCGTCTTTTATGGCGCATATCCGGGGATGCCCTTCTGGGTTTGCGAGACCTGCGAGGACGTGTGGGTCACGCCTGCCAATCCAGAGTATCGCACCCTGGTGCTCGACCAGGCCCGCGCCATCGCCACTTCTGGCATTGACGGCGTCTGGTTC
>JAUXFI010000181.1 GCA_030620125.1 Anaerolineae bacterium | reverse complement strand
TCAGGGGGTAGATCAGAAACCGGGTTTTTGGGGCTTCACAAGCGAAGCCGCCGAATAGAATTCGCCGTCTGAAGCTGAAAAGGCCCCTCAGGGCCTATGGCCTGATTTAGCGCCTGATGGCGCTTCTCAACTTCAGACGGGGATTTCCAATCCCTGGCTTGCAGGTGCTTTTCCGTTGCCAGGGAAGTCTCAATGTACTCAATGTACGAAAAACCTGGTTTCTTGGCCCCCACGTGAACGGTTACTGCTATTGTACAGTATAGTGGAAAACGTGAAGGGTGTCAACTTTAGGTCTCCCGCGCCTTTCGCACTGCCTGTCTCTCTCCTACTGGTTCAGCTCGTAGATGATGCGCAGGCCGTGCAGCGTGAGCCACGGGTCTACCACGTCTATGACGTCGGTCTCGCGGGCGATGATCTCGGCCAGGCCCCCCGTGGCGATGACGCGGGTCTGCGGTCCCAGCTCGGCCTTGAAGCGGGCTACCATCCCCTCCACCAGGCCGACGTAGCCGAACAGCAGGCCCGACTGGATGGAGTGGGGCGTGTTGCGCCCGATGGCCGACGGCGGCCGGGTCAGCTCCACACGGGGCAGTTTGGCGGTGCGCTCGAATAGGGCCTGGGCAGCGATGCCGATGCCGGGCGCGATGGCCCCGCCTAGATAGTCCCCCTCCGCGGAGATGGCGTCGAAGGTGGTGGCGGTGCCAAAGTCCACCACACAGGCCGGCATGCCGTAGAGAGTCCGGACAGCGGCGGCGTCCACCACGCGGTCTGCCCCCACCTCCCGCGGGTTGTCGTAGCGGATGCGCACGCCGGTGCGCACCCCTGTGTCCACCACCAGCGGCTCTTGCCCCAGGTAGTTCCGGCAGACCTGCGCAAAGACCGGGGTCAACGGCGGAACGACGCTGGCGATGGCGACGCCGGTCACCTGCTGGGGCCGGTGGTCCCGGTGGCGGAACAGTTGGTCCAGCAGGATGCCGTACTCGTCGGGCATTTTCTCGTGGATCGTGCGGATGCGCCAGCGAGGGCCCAGTGTTTCCCCTTCGTACAGCCCAAAGGTAATGTTGGTGTTGCCGATGTCAATTGTTAGCAGCATCTGGGAATCCCCCCTGCCTTGATGACCACGTTGTCAATCAGGCGCGTCTGGCCCACGAAGGCGGCCAGGGAAAGCAATGCTTTGTCGGTGACTGTCTCCAACTCCTGAAGCGTGTCGGGATGGGCGCAGGAGACGTATTGGAGATGGGCAAGTGGTTCGCCAGCGATGGTCTCGGCCACGACGTGGCGCAGCCGCTCGGCGTCCCGTTCGCCTGCTTCAAACGCGGCACGGGCGGTGGTGAGGGCGCGGTAGAGCACGGTGGCTGCCCGGCGCTCTTGGGGGTCGAGGTAGACGTTGCGGCTGGACATGGCCAGGCCGTCCGGCTCGCGCACAATCGGGCAGACGACGATGGCGATGGGAAAGCTCAGGTCGCGGGTCATCTGCCGGATGACGACGGCCTGCTGGGCGTCCTTCTGGCCAAAGTAGGCTCGCTGAGGCTGGACGCCATTGAACAGCTTGGCCACCACGGTGGTCACGCCGCGAAAGTGGCCGGGGCGCAGAGGTCCCTCCAGCGGCCGCGTGACCTCTTCCACAGTGACCCAGGTTTGGAAACCGGGCGGGTACAGACCGTCGGGCGTGGGCGTCCAGACCAGGTTCACTCCTTCGGCTTCCAGGGAGCGCAGGTCGCGGGGCAGGTCGCGCGGGTAGGTGGACAGGTCTTCGTCAGGGCCAAACTGGGTGGGGTTGACAAAGATGCTGACCACCACGCTGGTACATTCGGCCCGTGCCCGGCGGACCAGCGAGAGGTGACCTTGGTGCAGGTAGCCCATAGTGGGGACGAGGCCGACCGGTTCGGGGAGTAACGCCCGCGCCGCGCGCAGTTCGGCAAGGGTGGTAACTGTTTTCATCTCTACTTTTCTCCCTCCTGCAACGCTTTGACCAGCAGCCAAAGCGTCCGGTTGACGGGGGTCGGTACGCCGCTTTGTTCCCCCGCCTGGGCGATGGCTCCACAGATGGCATCTATTTCGGTAGGGGCGGCGCGCTCTACGTCCTGGAGCATGGAGGAGTGGTTGGCGGCGGTGCGGCGCGCCACGTCCTCGGCTGCGGCGACCGGGTCTGGGTAGGACAGACGCAGGCCTCGGGCCGTGGCTACGGCGGCGGCCTCGCGAGCGGCGGCGGCCATCAGTGTCCGGGCGGCAGTGCGGGCCAACAATTCGCCGTTGGGTACGCGCAGCAGGGCAGTGAGCGGGTTGATGGCGGCGTTGATCACCAGTTTGCTCCACAGCAGGCAGTCGGTGTCCGGCACGCTCTCCACCGCAAAACCGGCACGCCGAAGCAGGGCTGTCAGCGGTCCCAGCCGAGGGTGCGTTCCCAGCGAGATGACACCCTCCCCGCCAGGCCGGACGCGCCCTGGGCCCAGGAGGGTGGCCCCGGTGGTGGTCACGCCCAGGGCGACACGCGGCGCGCCGAGGGCCTGGGCTAGTGTCTCACGGTTGCCCAGGCCATTCTGCAACGTGAGCGCCAGGCCATCCAGGGCCAGGCATTGAGCCAGTTGCCGGGCGGCCCGCTCCGTCTGCCAGGATTTGACCAGCACCAGGGCAAAGCGTACGCCCGCGCAGTCGGCGGGATTGGCGATAGCACGAACCGGGAAGGCCCGTTCGCGGCAGTCGGCTTCCACCAGGCATACCCCATGCTGGCGCAGTGCTTGCAGCCCCTCGGGCCAGTTTCCCAGCAGGGTCACCTGCACGCCGGCGTCTGCCAGGCGGGCCGCGAACAGGCAGGCCAGCGCACCCGTCCCGACGATGAGGAGGGAATCGCTCATACTCCTGTCTCTTCCAGGAATGTTTCCCACTCTCTGTCTCGCATTTTTACTGTATGCTCCGGCGCAGGGAAGACCCGTGCCTCGACCTCGGCTTTGAACGCGGCGAAGGCCTGCAGCGTCTCGCTGTGCAGGTCGGCGTACTGTTTGACGAACTTGGGTGTGAAGCGGTCGTACAGGCCCAGCAGGTCGTGGGTGACGAGCACTTGCCCATCGCAGCCGGCGCCGGCGCCAATGCCGATGGTGGGTATCTTGAGGCGTTGGGAGACCAGCGCGGCCAGGCGGGCGGGGATGGACTCTAGCACCAGGCTGAAGCAGCCCGCCTCCTCGAGGAGCAGTGCGTCCTCCAGGAGACGGCAGGCAGCCGCGGCTGTGCGTCCCTGGGGACCGAAACCGCCCAATTGGTGGATGCTCTGCGGTGTCAGGCCCAGGTGGCCCATCACAGGGATGCCGGCGGCGACGATGGCGTGGACGGCGTCCAGTCGCTCTCGCCCGCCCTCTAGTTTGATCCCGTCCATACCGGCCTCTTGCAGAAAGCGCCCCGCGTTGCGCACGGCTTGTTCCACCGAGACCTGGTAGGACATAAAGGGCATGTCGCCGATGAGCAGGGCGTAGCGAGCCCCGCGCGCCACTGCTCGACAGTGGTGGAGCATGTCCTCCATGGTGACGGGCAGGGTGTTCTCGTAGCCCAGCATCACCATGCCCAGTGAGTCACCGACGAGGATGGAGTCAACGCCCGCCTGGTCTACCGCTCGCGCGGTGAGATAGTCGTAGGCGGTGAGCATGGTGATCGGCTCGCCGCGCTCTTTCTTGCGCTGGAAGGTGCGCGTGGTGACTTTTCTGCGCTGTGAATCGGATAAAGCTGTGGACATGGAGACCCCCTTTGCAGGGTGGCGGGGATCAGGAGACGCGAGGCGGACAGGAGTGAGGAACGAAAGGACGGGGCCAGAGCCCCGTCGGCAGAGGACCACTTCACTCTTGCCGTCTCGGTCGCCTCGGCGATCCCAGCGGCACCGGAAAGCGGTGCGTTTGGCTGTTGTTGGGTTCAGGCTCACGGCCCGGTGGGTCCGTGGCGAGGGTATTATAGCTGGGGTAGGGAGGATGTCAAGGGGCTGGTGTGCGCGGCCGGCCAAAGTCGGCGATGAAGTAATAGCCCCAGGTGGTCTTTGCCACGCCCATGCCAATCTCCGAAAGCCAGGTGGTGAGCAACGTGCGGCGGTGCGGGTCGTTGGGCGGCACTTCGTCCATCCAGATGTCCACCGCGCCCTGGGGTGTCTTGCGCTGCGCCCAACATTCGGCCCAACTGGCGGGGTCGTAGCCCGCGCGCAGGATGCGGGTCTTGATGTCGGAGCCGTCGGAGCCGGTGTGGCTGCCCCAGCCGCGTTGGGCGCAGTCGTTCGCATGCTCCTGGGCCGCCAGCGCCAGCGTTTCATTGTAGACCAGTGGTCCCAGGCCGTGTGCGGCGCGGACCTCGTTGATCAGGCGCACGGTTTCGTGGGGCCAGGCGGCGGTGGTGTAGGCGTTGGAGGAGAGGAGGATCACGT
>JAUXFI010000015.1 GCA_030620125.1 Anaerolineae bacterium | reverse complement strand
TGCCGGTAGTCCGGGAAGTTGCCGTCAATTAACTGCGACACCAGCACGATGTCGGTGAGTTGGAAGAGCACCTGGTTGCGGGTGGGGGTGACATTGATGACGATGGGCTCCTTCTGCTCGCCGCTGATGCGTCCCAGTTCGACCAGTGCCCGGGCGGGGATGATGATGCTGAAGGGATCAGGGACGGGCTGGGGCAACGAGAGAGTACGCACCGAAAGGCGGAACCCGTCAGCGGCGGCAAGCGTGAGTTGCGCTTCCTCGAACTTGGCCAGCACCCCGGTGAGGATGGGGCGGCTCTCGTCGGTAGCGGCAGCAAGCGAGACCTGTTCAATCGCCGTGCGCAGCACGTCAGGCTCAATGGAGATGCCCCCTTCCCCCTCGGGCACCGGCACAATGGGGAATTCCTGCGCGTCAATGCCCTTGATGTTCGCCTCGCTGCGACCGGCCTGCAGATTGAGCGTCTGCGTGCGCACGACCAGTTCCATATCCACCTTCTCTGGCGGCAGTGCATTGACCAGGTCAATGAAGGTGCGAGCCGGAACAGTAGTCGCCCCCTCTTCCTCAACCTTGGCGCCGATCCAGCAATTGATCCCCACCTCCAGATTGGTGGCAGAGAGTTTGAGCCGTCCGGCGTCGGTCGCCAGGAGTACGTTGCCGAGCACCGGCAGCGTGGAGCGAGGTGAAACTGCCCGTCCGACGACGCTCAAGCCTTTGGTCAGATTTTCCTGTAGACAGGAGACCTTCATCAGTGTGGACCTCCTCGAAGTGTGATAGTCTGAATAGGGCGAGTATACATCAATTCTGTAAACCGCACAAGCGCAGGCCTACTCGTATTCCCCACCCTCCCAACCGGGGATATCGAGGCGCACCACATCACCGTGCACGTTCACGGTGACACGGAACTTTGTCATCCACAACGCGGTGCGCAGTTCATCCACGTCCACGTTGCCTGGCTCAAGGATGCGGTCCATATTCTCAATCGCATGCTCAATCGAAGCCCGCGTGAACAGGTCCTCCTGGCCAAGCATGTGGACTACCCCTTCGGTGACAAGGTCGCGCATCGCCAGGATGCGCTCCTGCACCAATGCCACGATCTGACGGTCCACGTGCTCGGCCTCGACATGGCGCAAGAAGTCTCCATCGGGTACGGCGTAGTGGGGAACCGCGCCGATGTAGATCGCCTGCACCGGCTGCCCATCTTCATTAAAGATCAGGTCAGCAAACAACGGTCGTCGAATCGCATCGCTCATCTCGCATCTCCCACAAGTGGCGCTTTAAAGTCGTAGATGCCATCGCGCACCGCGAAGCGCGCACCGCAACCAGCGCAAGATAAGATATCCTCCCCCTCCACCAATGTCAACAGAGCCGAATCACAGACAGTGCAACGAAAGAAAGCACCCATCTGGACAGCAGGTTTGTCAGCGTGGGCCTCACAGCGCACAAAGACGCTGGGCGTCAGTTGCCACAGCGCGCCTGTTGGTTGACACAGCCGATCGAGCGATACGAGTAACCCTGTGGGCACTGACCGCTTGAGCAGGCCAAGCCGGAAGTGGGAGACAGTACGAACCTCCCGCACCGCCAGTCCAACCTCGGCCAGCCGCTCCCGCATCCAGGCTGGATGAAAGTCAAAGTTCAATTTCACGAACTCGACCGGCTGCCGGTCAAAGGGTGACCAGTCTTGCCGGCGCAGGCAGTAGCGCAGAATGGCTTTCAGGTTGCACTTGTTGGCGAACTCGAGCACGAGCGCGCCGCCGGGGGCCAGTATCTGAGCCACGCCTTTCAGAACCGCTGGCGCATCGGTGGCATGGTGAAGCGTGCGCACCATCGTCACTGTGTCAAAGAGACCGGTGACAAAGGGGAATCTGTAAAAGTCGCCGGCGACGTAGACGTAACGCGGCCGGCCATTGGGACCGGCATCCCCCCACAGCTCCTGGGCCTGCCGTAGTTGTGAGAGAGCATAGTCAAAGAATACGACCTCGTCATAGCCTTGGTAGAGATCAACCAGTCGCCCGTAGCCCACGCCGATCTCGACCAGGCGACGCCCGGTGGGAGGCAACAGATGTTGCAGCGCTACCCGCTCGACCCTGTCCTCGTACTCGCGTCCCTGCCCCCAGAACTCGGTGCGGTAGGCGGAGCCTTCGTAGTCGCAGATGGGGAGGTCAGCCGCCATGGGATGGCTCCTCCAGGTAAAGTGGCAACTCTTTCAGCCAGTCCCCCAACTCGGCGGCCACTGACCCGAAATCGGGGAGTTGGGCCATCAACGGGCCCAGGTCGCTTTCCCAGGTTGCCTCCGCTTCTGCCAACTGATGGAGCAGGATAGCGCGGTCGTAGGTCAGACCCACGGTGGCCAGTTTCGCCGGTAGCAGGCGCGTGACCTGGGCTACGTCTACCTCCAGATCGCGTTGCATAGCCCACAGATCGTAGAGGTCGCGCGGCGCGTTATGCATCGAGAGGGCACGCAGTTTCTCGGCGGCTATCTCTGTCAATTGCATCGCGTGGACGGAGAAGGACGCAAAGTAGGGAGTAGCAAGCAGATGGCCGACTGGTGGCAGAATCACCTGCTCGCGGAAACTGACGTCAATCTTGATCGAACTGGGATATCCGAGCGGGCCTACGAAGCGTAATCGTTTGATCGTGAGGGCATCGGAAAAGGTCCGATGTTCCTTGACCGTGGCCTGAAGGTCTGCCAGTTCGATGACCGGCTGCAATTCGTCGAGTGTGATGGGCCGATTGGCGGTGAAATCCAGATCAAGGGAGAGACGGCGGTGCAGATAGAGCCGGTGTAGCGCGATACCGCCCTTTAGCACAAACGAGCGGCCAAGCGCGGGATGCTCAAATATGGCCCGCAGCACGGACATGAGAACATAGTCTCTTTCGAGGATGGTCAGTGGAATGTCAGGAAAGTGCTGTCTCTGGATCAATACCAGGTGTGCACGGTCCATCAGATTACCTCCCGTCCGCGTTGCAACTGTGCGGGTTCGACGTTGACGATGAGACGCCACCTGGCGTTGCGGGCCAGTTCCCGCCGGGGGAACAACCGGGAAAGGTAAGCATAGCCCGAGTTGCCCACGTGCTGCGCCAATACTTTGGTTTGTCCTGCGTCCACGAGATCAAGCAGGTAGCCCAGGCGACGGACGAGCACGTTGCTACGCATCTGCAATGCATAATCGGTCAGTCGGGATACGTCCAGTCGCTCCCCGGCCTCGATCAGTGCCTGGGCAATTTCAGGCATCCCACCGCTATACTGTTCCTGGTCCAGACAGTCCACAATCGTCTTTTCCGGTGTGGCGATTTGCACTGGCGTCGCGTCAAGCGTCACTTTTGCGTAGCCAAAGAACTTGTGCGGACGGATGGTGACGAACCGAAAGCGAACCCCCTGGAATTCCAGATTGCGCTTGCGCCTGGTGGTAGCGACAAAGACCACGTGCAGCAGTTGTTCCGTCAGTCCCCAGTGAGCCAGGGCAGAGCGATATGAGATATAGTAGGGAACAATCAATTGACTGGCGTAGACAAACTCGTGTTCGGCCCACCCGGCCTGTCCTTCCATTGGGACGACGAGGTAGCGGCCCCGCTCAATGCGTGTCAGCCAGCCCTTCTCGTGCAACCGCGAGAGAATGCGATGGGCGTTCTCACGGGTGGTGCTCAAGATGGTCGCAGCCTCAACGGGCGTGACCATCTTGCGGCTTTGCAAGGCCAGTTCGGACATCAAGGCATACTCTTGCCGGGAAAGATTACGCATTTCGTGTCACATACCTCTCTAAACCTGGGAGGATTGTAACACATAATGGTAACAAGGTCAAGTCTGAAAGTCAGAACTTGTGTGTGCGCGCGGGTGGGATACCGAGTCATCCGCCGAGCGCCCCCCGCAGCAAAGTGGCCGCGCTGATCAATGTCTGCGGGTTTGAGAGCCAGTCCACGATGAACTGGCGGTATCCAGCCTTGATCTGGGGCAGGATCTCGCGCACCTCGTCGCGGGTTGAGCGAGAGAGGCGTTGCACTGCGCTCTGGTTAGCCGCCAGCCATTCCTCATACGACTGTGTGTCGGCCATCACGTCGGTCAACTCGGCGACGATCCAAGCGCCGAACACGGTGGAGAAGAAAGTATATCCCTGCTCGCCAACCGTGACCAGGGCGCGCTTCTCCAGCCGCGAAAGGGTCAGATCGGAGCGATTGTAGAGTTGCTTCAGTTTGTCCGATGAGAACCGCCGCTCCCCCGCTTTTCCCTGCTGTGCCAGCAATGCCAGTGCGGTGAGAATGTCATTCCGACTTTATCCCATCTGGCAAGGCCTCGATCTGTTCTTTCAGGGGCAAAAAGACGCCGCGCAATTCCTGCACGGCCGGATCCATCCCGGCCTCACCCAACTTGATATGCACCGGCACAGTCATCGAGATAGGGATGGTCTGGTCAACCGATACGTTCATGCGCACGGGGATAGTCTTGCTGACGGGGACGACCATGCTGAGGTGCACCGGGAGACTCAGGCCAACCGGGAGGTTCAGGGATACACTCCCATTAATCATACCACCACCGCCAGGCAGGGTAAACTGAGCCGGCATGTTGAGTGGCACCGGCGCGTTCAACGCGACGACCGTATTTTGCTCAATCGCCAACTGGAAGTCTATTGGCATAGGCTGATCGAGCGGCATGTCGAACCTGATGTGGATAGGCTCATCTTTTATCTGGACGATGGTGTCAATCGTGGCCTCGCTCAACCCGAGGAAGGCGGCGTCCAGGTCATTCAACAGCGGCTCGACTAAGCCGGCTTTGAGGGCGAAGGCGGACTGAAGGGCCGGTACGCTCAGCACGAGCAGCAAGACGACCATAACAAAGTTGACGACGAAAGAGAAGACGATGGCAATGTCCCTGAAAGCATCCCAGAATCGCCTTAGCCGTTCCATAGCGTGACCTCCTTGTGGTGGTAAGTTGGGGAACTGGTAGATTGGTAGATTGGGAAATAGGAAACCGATCCACTGGCTATATTAGCATCACTGGGCAAAAAACACAACCTGGAGACGCATTCTTGTCCCCTTGTCTCCCTTCACATCCCTCGCATCAAGGCCCATTCGCGGGAGAAGACGTAGGCCGCCAACAGGATAGACATCACGGCGTACGCGGCGGCTGCCATCCACGTCAACGCCAGTGCTCCCGGGGCAACCCCGCCTCCGAACAGATCACGCATTGCCACCAGCACGCCCACTGCCGGCAGTGCGTACACAGCCATCGAGGGTGTGACACCGATACCGAAGGTCGCCAGAAGCGCCAATCCCGGAAGTAGCAACTGCATAACGCCCAGGAACACATTAGACTCGCGGTAGTTCTTGGCAAAAGCACATGCCGCCGCCATGAACCCACTCAACATGGTCATCAAGGGCAGCATCAGCAGCACGAGCCACAGAACAGCAAAGCCCATATTCCCCAATTGGGCGGTGACGACCGTGGCAAGACCGGCAGTGCCAGATGGCAGGATTGAGAGAAAAAGCACGTAGGCCAGGCTATCCAGCGACCACAGCCCGATGGTGATGGCCGAGACGATGATGCTGAGTGCGATCTTGCCCAGTACGATTCCAATCCGGCTGGTCGGAGTGATGAGCAGCGATTCCATCGTATGGCGCTCCTTCTCCCCGATGGTCATGTGAGCCACCAGGCTTGGGCCGCCGCTGAAGGCCCATGAAGCGACGATTAGAGGCAGAAAGACACTGCCCAATGAGGAGGGAATGGCTTCCCCTGCAGTAATCGGGGCAGCAGCTACGCCCACTGGAGCAGCAGCTTCCCGCTCCAGCCGAATAGGATTCATCCAGCCCTGGTCTAACTCACGGCTGACCAGCCGCTCTATCATCACCTCGTCACTGTACTCATCCAGCGCCTGCTCAATGGAGGTGACGGCAAAGTCCGGCAGCCATCCACTGCGACTACTGGTCAGCGTGAGAGTGAGCGGTTCTTCAGCCATCAGCAACTCTGTGGCTTCGGATGGAATCTCCAGCACGGCCATCAGTTCGCCGCTCTGCAACGCTTCTTCCACGTCGAGCGGTGCACCCACCAGTTGCAACAGGCGCTCGTCCTCCAGCTTGGCCACCAACTCCGGCAACTGCTCTCCGTTGACGACGACGACTGGCAACCCACCACGGGTTTGGCGCACAACCTGCCACATCACAAACGCCCCGCCAATCGCGCCCAGGAGCGGTATCAACAACGGCGGGGCGAAAAGGAACAGAAGCGTCCGCCGGTCGCGCAGCAGATCGAGCAATTCCTTAGCAAAGATGGTCCTCACCGTCCTAATCATCTGCCCGATCCTCCGGACGCCCCCGCTGCCAGAACTGGTACCAGCGGCGACTACGCTTCTGCTCCCACAGATCAGCCCGCAGCCGTTCCTCACCCACGATGCGCACGAACGCCTCCTCCAGGTCAGCCGCGCCGGTCCGAGCGATGAGGTCCGCTGGCGAGCCCACCGTCTGCAAGCGTCCCCTGTGGATGATGGCGACACGATCGCACAAGCGTTGCGCCTCGTCCATCAGGTGAGTAGAGATCAGGATGCAGCGCCCCTCATCCCGGAAGCGCGCGATGATGTCCCGCACGTTGCGGGTGCTCATCACGTCCAGGCCGGCGGTGGGTTCATCCAGGATAACGTTGGGCGGGTCGTGGATCAGTGCCTCCCCCAGGATCACACGACGGTGCATACCGGCGGAGAAGCCCTCAGCGCGCCGGTCGGCGAAGCCAGTCATCTCCAGCATCTCCAACACAGCGTTGACTCGCTGTTCCAACTGAGGGCCATCCATGCCGTGGAGGCAACCGTAGAAGCGGAGATGTTCACGGGGAGTGAAGCGGGCATAGAGGCCGGCTGTCTCAACCAGGAGGCCGATGTGAGCGCGCACCCGTGCCCTTTCCTTACGCACATCCAGCCCATCCACCAGAGCGGTGCCGGCGGTGGGCTCCAGCACAGTGGCAAGCAGTCGCAGCAGGGTGGTCTTACCCGCGCCGTTGGGTCCCAGCAGGCCAAAGACCTCTCCGTCGTGGCAGGCGAAGGAGACGGAGTCCACTGCCACCAGTTTCCTGAAGCGCTTGGTGAGGCGCTGAGTTTTAATCATGAGGACAATTATAAGGGATATGAGGAGAGATGCAAGCAGCCATCCCCAGGAAGACTATTGTTATGTCAAGTTTTCACGTGAAACGCCGCATTGGCAATAACATTCTGTCACAACTGGCGGGATCAGGAGCGGGTGGTGAAGAAGACGTCAAAGACGTTCACTTCGACATCATCGGTCTCCCGCTGTTCACGTGGAATTCCTCCTCCTCATTTACTTATCTCACCCATATCCTATTCTACTTCTCGACGCTGTCGGCGGGTGCCAATTGTGAGGCCATCCCAGCCATTGAGGACGCGCCCACTACCCCACTCAGTTACATCGTGTCCGCCGCACTGGCAGGGACGATGATTAGTGCGCCCTGCTCCTGCAAGCCCTCGAAGAATTCAGCCCGCAGGTGGAGATTTGATCCTCGGTCCGATGGCACTTGCTATTCAAATCGTTGACGGCCTTGGGCACGGAAGCTGGCTCCTCGGATGGATATCCCCCCTGTCGGATGCGTCAAGCGAGCCAGTTCCGCCGAGAGCGCTAGGGAACCTCTCAACATGGGTATTCCCAATCGTCGCTTGACAGTCCTGGGGCCTTCCTAGAGCATCGTTTCCTTCTTGCAGGCCTCCTGACATGCCTTCGTTGCGGACCGCGTCAGAACAGATATTAAAGAACATTTGTTCTAATTGTAATCCAAGCCGCCCACCCTAACGCTGGGGAGGGCGTGCCATCGCCACAGCGCTACCACTCCCATAACCTGAACCAGACCAAGTGAGCCAGCACAAAAGGCAAAAGATACATCAATTCGGGCAATGCATCTCCCCCCCCCACCCTACTTGCCAACCGTGCCCGGTTAAGGTATGATTGGCCCGCTTCCCTGAAAGGCTGGCTCGCGTGGATACGAGACCGGCAGCCTGGGCCGGGCTGTCAAAAGTGAAAAAAAGTGAAACGAGAGCACATACTGACAATATCCTTGCTGCTTGTCGCCTTCGGCCTCCGGGTGTGGGGACTGGCCGACCATAGCATCTGGTGGGACGAGGGGCTGACCGCCTGGGCCGTCCGGCTGCCGATCCGCGATATTCTCCATTGGACCGCTCACGATGTCCATCCTCCCCTGTACTTTCTGCTCGTGCGTGGGTGGTGGCTCCTGGTTGGCGATGGGGAATTCGTGCTGCGGTTTCCGTCCGCGCTGGTGGGCACGCTAGGAATCAGTGTCATCTACGGGCTAGGACAGTCACTGGGAGAGCGCAAGGCAGGACTACTGGCAGCTCTTTTCCTCACTTTCTCGCGCTTTGCTGTCGCCTGGTCCCAAGAAATGCGGATGTACATCTGGGCGACCGTGCTGGCTACCGCCGCGCTCTGGGCAGCGGTTCGCCTGTGGCAGGGGGGCGGCTGGCGATCATGGGTCGTCTACGTTGGCGCTGTGGCAGGGGGATTGTGGACCCTTTACCTGAACCTTTCCGTCCCCCTGATCGCCAACCTGGTCTTTCCCCTGGTCTGGCTGCAACTGGGCCGCCCGCGACGATTGCTGACCCGCTGGCTCGCTGCTCAACTGGTCGCTGTCGCCCTTTTTGTTCCGTGGCTGGTCTATGCCCTCCCACGCATGCCCACCTGGTCCACCTCCGAGCCTTTTTCGCCGCTGTTCTTCATCCACCTCTACACCACGATGCTGGCGCTGGGCGTGCCAGTGGACCTCGAAACCTATACACTGCTGACGCTGATCGCCTTCGGGGTGCTGGTAACAGGTCTGCTCGCCCTCTGGCAATCCCGTCGTACCCCTGCACAGACAGGTGCACTCGTGATGCTCATGCTGGGGCTGGCAATGCCAGCCCTGGTTGTCTACGCTGTTTCCCTTCCCATCCATATCTATTACGCCCCCCGGCTAGCCCCACGCTATCTCCTCCCTCTCTCCGTATGTTTCTACACACTGCTGGGATGGGGACTGGCCATGTGGGCGCGGAAAGCGCGATGGGCAGCCACCTTGGGGTGCGGACTGGTTGTCGCCATCGCCATGAGCGGATTGATCTCCTTATATCCCTGCCGAGCCCGGCGGGACGACTACGTTTCCCTGGCTGCCACACTTTGGGCCTACGTTCATTCCAACGACGGAGTGATCCTCCACACCGATAAGGATTGGCCCATCTTTGCCGCCCATTACGCAGGCGACTGGCAAGGAGTGCCCAATGGCGCGCCAGTAGACGAGGCAACCGCCAAGAGGCTCCTGGCCCCTCTGTGGGAACAGATGGACGGTATCTGGCTGGTGGTGACGCCCGACGCGCAGCGCAATGACCCTCGTGGCGAGGTGGTCGCCTGGCTGGAGGCCCGGGCCATTGGAGTTGAGACCTGGAGTTTTGGGGAGAGCAACCTGCATTTTTACGCTCGAACACCGGGACGCGCCGGCGATCTCCACGAGCTAGCTCCCGATTTCACTCCGCCTCTTGCTCCTGCTAAAGTCGCGCCCGGCGTGACGCTGCTGGCAGCTCAAGTTCCTCTCCCTCGCTACCGGACCGGCGATACGCTCCACCTGTTCCTCTACTGGGAACTACCGCCGGAGGAAGCAGCAGTCGTACAACTCCAAGACAGCAACGGCTCAATCCAAAGAAAAGTGCCCGTTCCTGCACCAGTGCCCGCTCGGGCCAGTCCCACCCGCCAACAACTGGACTTGCCCCTGACCCCCGATCTTGCAGCAGACCGTTACCAGATCGTGCTTCAGGTGGGGGAAGGGCCTGCGATAAACGTAGGCCACTTCACGCTGGTGTGCCACAGCCCAGCGGCGACCGTCCCTCCTGCCGACATCTCTCATCCCCTCGACCTCTGCCTGGGGGAGGATATCCGCCTGCTGGGATACGACTTGCCGCAGACAGTCGTAGAGCCAGGCGGGGTCGTGGAGCTAACCCTGTACTGGCAGGCCATCGCGCCCGTCCAGACTCGCTACAAAGTCTTCACGCACCTCCTGGGCGAGACCTACAACGCGACCACGGACAATTTCCTCTGGGGACAACAGGACAACGAGCCGATCAACGGGCAAGTGCCTACTACGATGTGGGTCCCTGGCGCGATCACCGCTGATCCTTACCGTATCCCCATCGCCGCCGACGCCCCGCCGGGCCAATATACCATCGAGGTCGGAATGTACGGGCTTGTGGACGGGGTCCGCTTGCCGGTTCTGGTAGACGGCGCAGGCGTGGACGACCGTGTCCTCCTGCAGCCAATAGAGATCAGGGATCAATGACCAAGTACGAAATACCAAATATCAAATACCAAGCCCCAAACTCAAAGTTTGTCATTTGCTACTTGTCATTTGTCATTATCCTCCTGCTGGCTGCCTTCCTACGCCTCTACCGCCTGGACGCCATCCCCCCCGGCCTGACGCACGACGAGGCGGACACAGGCTACTTCGTCGCCGCCGTCTACCGTGGCGAGCCGTCGCAAGTCGAGACACCCTACGGCTACGCCTACGAGCCGTTCACGATGTACTCCGGCGCGCTCTTTATGGCACTCTGCGGCCCAACCGGCCTGGCGCTGCGCCTCCATTCCGCGTTCTTTGGCATGGTACTGCTGCTTTTCACGTACCTGTGGACCCGGCGGATGTTTGGTCTGGCGGTGGGGCTGGGCAGCGCGGCCCTGGTGGCCGTGTCGTTCTGGACAGTCTGCGACAGTCGCTTCGCCCTCAACTCGCAGCCTGCTCCCGCATTGTTCACCGGCGCGGTCTACTTCCTCTGGCTGGCGATGGATGACAAAGGCGAGAAGCGACGTTGGTGGGCCTGGGGACTATTCGTCCTTTTGCTGACCGGTTCCCTCTACGTCTACGAGGCGGCGCGCTCCGCGGCGATGGCCTTCGGCTTGCTCCTCATCTATCTGGCGTGCGTAGATCGGGCGCTCTTTCGCCGTCACGGCGCATGGCTTGCCGGTGCATTGGTCGTCGTCGGAGTGCTGGCTGGACCGCATTTACTCAATCCAGCCTCCTGGGGACGCACATCCACACTGTCCGGGCCAGTGCAGGCCGCAACTCAAGGCGATCTGAAACCATTGTTGGCCAATGTCCTCAGTGCGCTGGGCACTTTTAGTTTCAGCGGCGATAGCTTCGTCACGTACAACCTGCCGGGCCGCCCTATCTTCGACCCGCTAGTCAGCCTGTTTTTCTACGGCGGCATCGCGCTGTGCTTATGGCATTGGAGAAGACCGACCTACGCCTTCGTGCTGATGTGGCTGGTGGCGGGAATGCTGCCCACCCTCGTGCTGGGCGAGTGGACCAGCACACTGCACAGCAAGGTAGCCGAAGCGCCGATCATGGCGCTGCCAGTTCTGTGCGCCGTCGGGATCGGGCACTTTGTGGCGAGACGCTTTGGCACGCGCTGGGCCAGGGTATTTGCCGCCGGCTGCGTGGCGTGGCTGGTCGTCGTCGCCGCGTCCACCAGCTACGACTACTTTATCCGCTGGGGGCAAGCGACCGAGACCCGCGCGGCCTACTTTAACAACCTGGCCGCCATCACCGACTATCTGAGCGACACGGAGTACAGCGGCGTCGTGCCCATCTCGTCCCCCTTCCCCTACCTGCCACTGGACCCCTTCATCGCCGACCTGCGACTGCAGCGTGACGATCTCTCGTTGCGCTGGTTCGATGCCCGGCGAGCGATCGTGTTTCCAGATGCAACGCGCAGTTTGTTGATCGTGCCACCGAACACGCCTCTCGACCCATACTTCGCCCAGCGACTGGACCTGCGGGCCGCCGAGCGTGTCCATCTGCGACCTGACGACGTTGATCCCTACTTTGACGTCTTCGAGTGGCATCCGACTGCTGCGCTTTCCCGTTTTCTGACCTCGCCAACCGAAACGGTCACTGCTGGGAACGAGCCACTCCGTCTGCCGGTGAACTTTGGCGGCGCGGTGGAACTCGTCTCATACGAGCTACTCACGCCAACCACCGCCCCTGGCAGCACAGTGACGATGGTTACCCTCTGGCGCATCCTCGACCAAGATGCGCTCGGCCCGGTGCCCGTGCACGACTATGGACACGCCGCCGTCCTCTTCACACACGTACTCGACGCAGCGGATACCATCGTCGGTCAGGAGGATCGGCTGGACGCGCCGGCCTGGAACTGGCACGCGGGCGAGACTTTCGTGCAACTGCACCGCTTCCAGATAGACGCCGACACGCCGCCGGGCCTCTACTGTGTGGAAGTGGGCATCTACGACCGTGACGACCTGACTCGCCTGCCTGTCATCGTCAATGGCGTCGAAATAGATGACCATATTCTGCTGCAATCGCTGAGGGTCACAAGCCAATGACCCAATCTCAAATATCAAATCCCAAATATCAAATCCCAAATTGGTCATTGGGTGTTGCCCTGATCCTGCTTGCCTGGGGCTTGCGCCTTTGTTTCCTGGAGAGTGTACCGCCGGGCTGGCGCGACGACGAACTGATCAACATCCACGCTCTCTCCAGCGAACTGCTGGCGGGCCATTTCCCACTCTACTTTACCGGGGCCTCTGGCCACGAGCCGCTCTACCACTACCTGCACGCTGGCATGCACGCCGTGCTGGGCTTCAACGTGCTCAGCGGTCACCTGCTTTCCATCGCCTGCGGCACCCTCGCCGTCGCCCTGACCTACGCCCTGGCCCGCCGCCTCTTCGGATGTAACGTTGCGACCATCGCCTCGCTGATGCTGGCTGCCTCCTTCTGGTCGCTGATGTACAGCCGCACGGCCATCCGTCACATCAGCCTCCTCCCCCTCACTTTGGCAACACTCTACGTGTTCTGGCGCTCCACGAATTCCGGATTCATAAATCTACGAATCACGGGCTCTGCAATTTCGGCGCTGGCAGGCATCTTGCTTGGCGTGAGCCTCTACACCTACCCCGCCGCCCGCCTGCTCCCGGTGCTGCTTGTGCTATTTGTCGCCTACCTGGCGCTGTTTCACCGCGATCAATTCAGTCGCCATTGGCGGGGGTTCCTCGTGACGCTGGGGATTGCGGCCATGCTGGCAGTGCCGCTGGGGGTTGCCATCGTGCAAGGGAGCAGCGAGGCCGCCGCACAGGGCATCGGAGCTGACGCACGCCTGGCCGAACTGGCCGTGCCGCTGCGAGAACTGCGCGCCGGTAACCCCCGCCCGCTGCTGGAGAACGTCTGGACGACGCTTGGAATGTTCCACGCCACCGGCGACCCCGAATGGCTGTACAACATCCCCAACCGCCCAGTGTTCAACCTCATCGGCGGGGCGCTCCTGTGGGCCGGTGTCGCGTTGTGCATACGGCGCTGGCGACGGCCGCGTTACTTTTTCTTGCTCCTGTGGTTTATTTTGGGGCTGCTCCCCGCCTTCGTCAGCACCCCGCCAGCCAGCCTCGGCCACACCATCCTGGCCCAGCCCGTCGCCTACATCCTCCCCGCTCTGGCCCTCGTCGAAGCCAAATCTCAAATCTCAAATCTCAAATCTCAAAGCCCAAAACCCAAAACCCAAACCGTAAAGTCTATGAGTCGTTGTTCATTATTCATTGTTCATTGTTCATTCTTCATTCTTTTCCTGCTTTCCAACGCCGTCCGCGACCTGCGCGATTACTTTATTGTCTGGCCCCAGCAGGGCATGGTACGCTTCCTCTACCGCGCCGACTACCGCGAGACCGCTCGTTACCTGGACGCTCACCCAGAGGTCACCGACGTCGCTATCGCCAGCACACTCCTGGGCCCCTGGGACCGCCTGGCGTTGGAGGTAGACACCCGCCGTGACGATGTCACCGCGCGGTTGTTCAACCCCGAGCGCGCGCTGGCCTGGGTAGCAGAGGACGGGCCATCGGCTGTGCTGCTTACCTCTTTTCCCCACCCGGCCCCGTCGCTTGACGACTTTCTGGAAACAAGCGCCGATCCGCCGAAAGCCATCTCTCCTCATCTAACACTTTACACACTGCCTCCAATCTCCAATCTCCAATCTCCAACATCCCATCTCCAATTCGCCAACGGCCTGGAACTGACCAAAGCCCGCTGGATGAACGACGAACCCCTGGCCCCTGGTCAGGAGGCAATTCTACTCACCACGTGGCTCGTCGCCGCGCCACTTGACCTGCCGCCTATCCGCATCATCGCCAACCCGCCCCCGCCAGGCGTCTACTCCGGGCCACGGCTGGTCGTCTTCACCCACCTCGTGGCCGCCGACGGGACGTTTCTCGCTGGCGACGACGGCCTGTGGGTGGACCCGCTCACGCTCCAGCCAGGCGACCGCTTCATCCAGATTCATCGCCTCACCCTCCCGTGCGATGCGCCCGACGGTCCCTACGGTTTCGAACTTGGGCTTTACGACCCAATGAGCGGTGAGCGTTGGTCTGTTCTGAACTCTACGGGGCAGCCGGTTGCCGACCGCATCCTGCTTCCCGCTGTGGAAGGCGAACCATAATAGTCAACCCAAAGCGACCATCAGACTATTGACGTACTTTGAATTGCGACTACGACGCACCGGGAACCAGGCCACAACTTCCTGCAGTCGTTCTGCCCGCTCTCGCGCAGCCTTGACTTCAATCACGACGGTATCGGCGATGGGAAGCCGGAAGCGCAAGTTGGGACGAGGCGACAGCCGCTGGTCATAGGCAACCTGAGCAAAGTCCAACGTGATGCGCATAGCGCCATCTAAAGTGACGTAATATTCGCGCTGGTAGCAGTTGAGCAAGGTAGGCTGATTCACGGTTTGCAGCATCGCCTGCCAGCCAGGCCCGACGTTGGCACGAATAGTCCCCAGGATTTCTGGCCACGGCAAAGTCAGGTCTAGCTTACACGTCAACAGTACCTGTCTTTTTCTCCCCAGCAAATCGCGTTTCCATTTGAGCTCCAAGGAGGGCTGAATACCCATCATCTCATCGCCGTACCAGCGCAAACGCAGCTTTTGGCGCACGCTGATCCCCGCCAGATTGTCGTTCAGGCTGCTCAAGTTCAACGTATCCAGGTACAGGCTGTTGACACGGCGCGGAGGATAGGCCACGACAAATCCCGCCGGATGCAACCGTATCCACGACCGGGCCTGTGGTAGCCTGTGTTGGGCACATACCAGCTTGATCTCGTAGCGCAAACCACTTGATTGAAGATGTGGTGATGCCAGATTCGTAGACCGCTCGACCCAACACAGCGCGTCGGTCTTTAGCCCTCCAACCCTTGGACCTGCGAATTCTTGCATAAACCGAGTTCATTCGTGAGCGTGGCAGTATCCTCATCCGGCCAAGGCGTTATCTTGTCCGACAAAGCTGAATTCGCACCCTGGAAGCTGGACACGCATGTCGTCCATCAAGGAAATCAGCACTTTGTCGCTGGGGCAGAGGATCAAATAAGTCGCCTGGAGAGTTGACCCGCTGCGGTCCAACCGGCGCAAGTCGGCGGATTCGACGTGCTTGAGCAACAGGTGGTTGATCTGGGCAAAAGAATTGTCCGCTGCGGGAGTCAGTACATTCAGGTACAGATTACTCCTCAGAGCACGGGGCGTTACCAGCGTTCGGAAAAATAGATAGCCCAGGATCACCAGTATAGCCAGCGCGGTCGCCAGACATTGATCGGCGCCCATCCCCAGACCAATAGCAATGGCCAGAAAAAGGTAAACCAACTCTTCCGGCTCTTTGATGGCGGTTCGGAAACGAACAATTGAGAGTGCGCCAACCAGGCCCAACGACAACGCCAGCGAGGATTTGACGATGGAAATGACAAGAGTTGTCGTCACGGCCAACACCGGCAACGTCTGGCCAAACCTGGCACGATTGGATAGAGACCTGCCATATCGCGTGTAGAACCACGCCAGCATGCTGGAGAGAAGAATGGTCAGCAACAAATTGAGCACCAGCATAGTCAGCGAGAGTGGAACAGCATTCGTAATGTCTGGCAAGTTATTCATCAGACCTCCTAACAATGTATCTATTGACCAGTAGACAACACGCCAAAGGGCTCTAGCGTGACGGCGTGAGGAGCTGAGAAAAGGTGACGGTTCGTCCGGGCGTTCACTGATGATCCTGGTTTCGTCAGACCGAGTTCCTCCAACACGCAAATCTGGCACTCCCACCGGCTATTATACAAATCCACATTCACAGTGTCAAACAGCGGAGCATCAGGAGATTGTCTCGCAGATACTGAACCCACTCCTCGCCGTTGAGAGACGCGCCAGACGCAGGCTTTACAAATCAACCGAGTTGTTGTAAAATGACGCCCACAAGGATGTCATCCACAAGAATAACGCTGCTCAGCGCGAGGCGCGCCTGATGCGGCGGTTGAGTTGGAGCAAATGTGCTGCCTGAACAACTACGTCACCAACCAGAGAAGCCGTGCTTCAATCACAAGAGCACCGTTGCATCGTGCAATGGCGCTCTTTGTTGTTGAGCCAGGGGGCTGATCATGAAACTCTGTGAGATCATCTCAATCGTGGAAGGGAAACTGATTTCCAAAAAGGCCAATCTGGATATGGAGATCACGTGCGCCTGCGCTGCGGATCTCATGAGTGACGTTTTGGCCTTCTCTGAACCTGGAGCCGTATTGCTGACCGGACTGTGTAACCCTCAGGTAGTGTGTACGGTGGACATGGCCGACATCGCAGCGATCGTTTTCGTGCGCGGCAAGTCCCCGCCGTCGGAGACAATTGCTTTGGCGAAAGAAGAAGGCATTCCACTGGTGGCCACCCCCCACGACATGTTCGAGACGTGCGGCCGCCTCTATCGGACCGGCTTGAGGGGGATCAATATGCCTGACCACACCACGCGAGAGGAGGCCTGAGGGACGAGTGGAGACACAGGGCCGTTCAGCAATCTCAAGCTCCCAGATCACCAGGCTTCAGGAATTGGTGTATGAACTAAAGGTCTCGGAGATCATGGCCCAAGAGATAGTCACTGTTACGCC
>JAUXFI010000115.1 GCA_030620125.1 Anaerolineae bacterium | reverse complement strand
GGAGGCCGGGTTGCGCGAGCGGGTCAAGGTCGTCATCGGCGGCGCGCCGACCGGCCCCGAATGGGCACAGACCATCGGCGCGGACGCCTACGCCGAGAACGCGAACGAGGCGGTGGGTATCGTCAAGCAACTGGTGGGGAGGTAGGATTTATGGATGATGACATCCTCACTCGTTTGCAGTCTGGCAGCGTCATCGTCGCCGACGGCGCGATGGGCACGATGTTGCAGGCGGCGGGGCTGCCCACCGGCATGTCTCCTGAGGCCTGGTTGCTGGAGAGCCCTGACCCCGTGTGCGATGTGCACCGCGCCTACGTCGAGGCCGGAGCCAACCTGATCCTGACCTGCACCTTCGGCGGGACGCGGGTGCGGCTGGAGCGGGCCGGGCTTGCGGAGCGTCTGGCCGAGGTCAACCGGCGAGCGGTCCAGATCGCCCGCGAGGCTGCTGCTGGCAGGGCTTACGTGGCCGGCGACATCGGCCCGCTGGGGGAATTGCTGGCTCCCCTGGGCAAGATCACCTATGAGCAAGCGGTGGAGATCTTTGCCGAGCAGGCCGCAGCGCTGGCTGAAGCCGGGGTGGACGTGCTCTACATTGAGACGATGTCCGATCTGAACGAGGTGCGGGCTGCCGTCGAGGGGGCGCAGCAGGTCGGGTCCGGCATCCCCATCTTTGCCACCCTCTCCTTCGACCGCAATGGGCGGACGAACATGGGAGTGAGGCCAGAGCAAGCGGCGGAGACGTTGCTGGCATTGGGAGTGGACGCCTTCGGCGCTAACTGCGGCGCGACGCTGGAGATGACCGAGGGAGCGATAGCGAAAATGCACGAGACCGCGCCCCAGGCCATCCTCATTGCCAAGCCAAACGCGGGCAAACCGCACATGGTGGGGCGCGAAGCAGTGTACGACGCCGTGCCGAAAGATATGGCAAAGTACGCCCGCAAGTTCGTCGCACTGGGGGCGCGGGTGGTGGGGGGGCTGCTGTGGCTCGACCCCGGCGCACATCGCCGCCATCGCGGAAGCGGTAAAACGCTGAAACGTGAGATTACGCTCTGCCCATCACGTTTCACGTCGCTACTTTCCTAATCCGTACAACTCCACCACCGCACTGTGAACCCAGCGCATCTCCTTGCGCGGGTAGTGTTGCGAGAGGTAGCGCATCAGGTTGGGCGTGTCGCGCGAGTCGAGGCCCGATTGCTCCACCAGGCCGCGCAGCCATTCCTTCTTCTGCAACTCGACCACGTACTCGACCCACACGCGGCGGATCAGTTCCTCCTGCTGCTCCACGTAGGGTCGCTGAAAGTCCTTCTCCAATTCCGCCATCAGGTGCTCCACTTGGCCCTCGGCGAAATCGTAGCCGTTCTCCCGCATCTTGTGTAGAGCCTGCTGGATCACCTCGCGCCCGATGCTCTGATCCACGCGCCAGTGAATCTCCTCAATGGAGGGCGGTTTGCACTTGTAGTAGCGGGAGGTGTGGGCGGTGGAGATGACGAGCACCGCGCCCTCTTGCACGAAACGGTCGGCCCCGGCAGCCATGTTGGCCGCTTCCATCTTTTCCTGCCAGACCCGGTAGGCTGCCGCCAGTCCCTCCGCGTCGGGCGTGGTCACCTGGATGGATTCAATCAGCGGCAACTCGTAGCGGCGGGCGATCTGCGCCAGGTGGGGAAAGGCCAGCAGTCGCCGGTGACGGATGCCCGTGTGCAGCGTCAGCGCCAGGTCTGTGTCGTAGGAGACCAGGTGGGGGTTGCGGTAGCCCCACAACTCGAAGGCCAGCGTCATCCCTTGCTCCCGCACCGCTCGCTCGACCGGTGCGCGATCGGGCAGCGCCTCGTCGAGCAGCGCGTTCCAATCCCCCCAGCGGCTCGGCTTGAGCACCGGCTGCAACCGCGTGCGCGGGATGACCTCCAGCACGTTCCCCTCCTCGTCGCGCAGGGCGTAGAACAGAATGCAAGTGCCGTCCAGTTTGAGTGTGAAACGGGCGTCGGTGGCCCTCGGTGGGATGGAGATGACCAGTTGCACCTGGCCGTGGCGGTCGAGTTGGTAGGGGTAGGGGATCTTGGGCATGGCGGCGATGAACTCTAGCCGCTCCCGCCCCTCGACCTGGGTGAGGGCCAGCGTCCCCAACCGCTCACTCTCCTGGCGGCAAAGATAGCCGGCAAAGTTCACTCCCCCTGGCGTGGTGACGCTGAAATCCTGCCAGTGCTTGCGGCTCACGCCGGTGACGCCGACAATCGTCTCCAGATCGGTCATCGGATCAGCCCAGCCGCGCCGCCGAGAGGATACCCGGATCGGTCTCGTGCAGCATCAACCCCACCAGCCGCTCGGCGACGGCGAAGGCCCAGGCCAGCCCCCGGCCGCCGAACCCCACCGCGAAGTAAGCCCGCGGCAGGTCGGGCAACCGGCCCACCAGCGGCAGGCCATCGGGGGTGAAGCCCATTATCCCCGACCAGCGGTTGGCGCTGTCCAGCTCAATCTCTGGGAAGTGACACGATGCGAAGCGGGCCAGCCCGTCCCACACCACGTCGCCCAGTTCGGCCTCTGGGTTCGAGGTGTGCGGGCGTCGCCAACCGCCCAACAGCAACCGGCGGCCGGGCAACTGGCGGCAATACTCGTGCCCATAATCAGCGTAACAGGGCTGTTCCAGCGCCGCCGCGTCGAGTGGCCCGGTGGCGAGAGTGAGGCTGCGGGTGGGAGCGATTTTGTCGGCAAAGTAGGGATCGAGCAGCGGGGCGTAACCGTTAGTCGCCACTACAACAGCCCCGCAGAGCACAGTGCGGCCTTGCGCCCAGACCCGCACGCCATCTCCCTCCGGCTCCAGGCTGTAAACCTCGGTGTTCTCGTGGATGGTCACGTCGCACGTAGCAAGCAGCGCCCGGGTCAGCGCGGCGGCATCTACAGTCACGTCGTCGGGTTGGCGCAGAGCAGCGCGGAAACCACGGCCCAGGGGATCGGTGGGGCCAAACCAGGCGTCGAAGCCATCCTCCTGTAGCAGTTGCGCCGATTCTCTCAGCGCGTTCACCTCGGCCTCCTCGACAGCCAGCGCGAGGCTGCCACTGCGCTCGACCGGGATCTCTAGTCGTTCGGCGGTCTCGACCAGCCGCTCTCGCCCCTCGACGGTGAGCGTCCAGACATCCTGCGCCTTCTGGCGGCCGTAGGCGGAGACGGCCTGGTTGTAGTGGCCGGCCAATCCGGTGAGCACCATGCCGGCGTTACGCCCGGTCGCGCCGGCCGCCACGCTCCGGGCCTCCAGCACGGCTGTGTCGAGTCCCTCGCGGGCCAGGCGCGCAGCCACCGCCGCGCCCACCAGCCCCGCCCCGACGATGACCACGTCGCAGGCATCAATCCGCTTTTGCTCTTGTTCGGTCCACATCGCTGTTTCCTGCCCTCTGTCCCCATTCTACCCTAACCGGTTAGTACTCGTAGCAACTGCCGCCGATGAACTCCCGTAGGAGCGAGTCGGGCGGTATGGCCGAATCATCCTCGACCGGGGTGATGGCCTCCAGGAGATGATACACGCGCTCGGCGCGCATGAACGCATCCTGGCGCAGTGGATCGTCCTTGTACTGCTCCACCCACTGCTCAAAGTGGTCGAACAGCCTGGCCCGCATGATGGGGAGCTCATACGGCAGGCCGCTGTTGACGATGTAGTCGGTCGCGTTGATGTAGGGGATGATGTTGCGCAGTTCGCTGGAGCGAACGTAGTGCCAATGCTCCAACGTCCGCTGGGGGTCGTAGGCGCGGTGGATGGCATCGCGAACCATGCGGCGCATCAACCGCAGGTCTGTCCAGCGAACGAAATTCCCCTCAGCCCCCTTCATCTGCAACAAAGGCTCTATGCCCAGTTTGAATTTCAGCTCGTCGTCAACATCCCGCGTCACGTCTGGGTACAGGCCGTGCAGGCTGTCAATGAGGATGGCGTCGTTCGGCCCGACCTGCATTGGGGCATGGTCGTCGTGACGTTTGCCGGTCTTAAAGTCGTAGAAGGGAACCAGTACCTCCTCCCCGGCGACCAGACGTACCAGATGCTCATTGATGAGTTCCAGGTCGAGGGCTTGCGGCGTCTCAAAGTCGTAGTCACCGAACTCGTCCTTGGGGTGGAGTTCCAGGTCCAGAAAGTAGTTGTCCATGGTGAGTGGGATCAGGTTGAGCCCCATCTTTTTCAGCAGGTGGCTGAGTTTGGTGGTCGTGGTCGTCTTGCCGGAGGAGGAGGGCCCGGCAACGATGACGATTTTCACGTTGTCGCGGCGTTCCCTGATGATCTCCGACGCGGTGGTGATGTCTTCGTTGTAGGCGCGGTCAGTCTCCCGCACGATTTCAGCGAACTCCCCGCGAGCGATGCGCTCGTTCAAGCGCTCGACGGTGTTGAGGTCATGCTCTACGGCCCAGTCCAGCACCTCCCATATCTTGCGCCAGGGGATGTTCTCGGATGGACGGGCCGAGCGCTGGGCACGCTCCTGCCGGCGGCGGGCACGTTCGTCACGGTAGAGGATATAGGCCTTGGCTGTCCTGGCGCGACCGTTCTCGATCAGCACCTTTTCGACGACGTCCTGGATTTCCTCTATGGTGGGGGTGTGGTCGGGCGGAGTGATCTCCTCCAGCATGGCCACGACCTGGTCGGCCAGTTGCTCCGCGATGGCGCGGTCTCGCCCACCCACGGCCACAGCCGCGCGGTAGATGGCGTTGGTGATGCGCTCATGCTTGAAGGGCACTACAGCGCCCGTGCGCTTGACGACGTGTGTAATCTTTGCCATGTCGTTTTCTCCTTCCTATTATCCTCCGCCCACCGGCGGGAAGACACCTACCTCGTCCCCGTCGCTGAGCGCGTACTTCTCTTGCTGCACAATGCCGTTGACAAAGACGACCTTGACCTCGTTGGCGGGCACGCTCAGGTGCTCGATCAGTTGGCCTATCGTTGCCCCATCAGGCAGTCCCACCGGCATTGTTTCGCCGATCCCCAGGTCGGGATAATGGCGACGCAGAGTAGCAAAAAGTTTGACACGCACGGTAATCTCGTTGTTCATTGTCTCATTGTTTATTGTTTATTGTCCCTTCCTTCCATCGCATACCGCATCACCTCGTCCACGCTTAACTGCTTGATGCCCAACTTGTCCAGCGTGCGCCCGCGCCGCCAGTAGTCGGTCTGGTGGACGATGCAGGCCTGGCGGACGATGCTGTCTATCCCCCGTACCCGCACGCCGTACCGCTGCCCCAGCGCGGCGATGGGTACCAGGCTCATCGGCACGTCTTCGGTGATGTAGCGGTGGTTCAGCGTGGGCGGGGCCTTGATGCCACGATAGCCGGGTTGGTTATGGATGGCCTCGTATAGATTCGCGCCCCTGGCGTCGTAAGCCATCTTTAGCCATTCCACCCCCGTACGGGCGCGGATACCCAGCGATGCAGCGACTGTTACCCGCTCGCGGTCGAGTGCCTCCAGGATGCGGGCCACCGAGGGGGTCACGCCGTCAATGTAGAACTGGAACTCGCCGCCGGTGGATTCGATGCGCCCGGCGTTCAGGAGAGTGAGGGCGGGATGAAAGATGGCGCCCATATTGTTTAGGCTGGTGTGCAGCACGCTCACGCCGTCAATGAACAAGGGAAAGGCCGTGGACAATGCCTCCAATACTCGTGGTGTGCGGGTGGCCGGCAGCGCTGCCAGCGGCACTGCGTCCTTGATGCGAAAGATGCGCGCCTGGGCCGGGCCTTCGGAGCGGCTGGCGTAGATCAGCGTCTCCGCCTCGGCCACGGTGACGTCGGCTTCGCAGCCACACTCGTGCAGCACGTGGACGAACTCGAGGGCGCCACCGGTGCGCCCCGGGTTTAGCAGGACGATCTGCCCGTCGCGCAGGTGGGGGGCGGCGCCGCGGGCGATGTCGGCGTGGGCCGTGGCGGGCACGACTACCATGATAACCTCGGCCTGCTCCAGTGCCTCGCCCATATCCGACGTGACCAGCGCCAGCCGACCCAAACCGTGCGGCTCCTCATCATAACTTCTCAGTTCGATCCCGCCCCGCGTCTTGATGACGGCGACGTGTTCGGGCGTGCGGTTGTACAGCGTGACGGGAAAGCCCATCAGCGCCAGGTGCGCCGCCATGGCCTTGCCGCCGTGGCCAGCGCCTATGACGGTGTAGTGTGTGTTTTTGCTCATTTGGTCCCTCCTTCATCTGGTAGGCTGGTAGATTGGTAAATCGGTAGATTGGTAGATTGGTAGATTGGGAGTTATGTGCCAGGCTGGATGCCCAGGCCGGCGATGCGTTCTTTTTCCGACAACGCCCGTCCGGTGGCCGGATCCACAGCCACGCAGGCCCCGCGCCGGTCTATGCGGGTGACGATCTGCCCGCGGGCGAAGGGGTTGTTGCGCAGGTGGGGCGCGTCCAGCACTCCCGTCGTCACCGCTCGCGCCAGGGTGCAGGGGTCGGTGAGCGGGTCGGCCACGTCCGGGCCGGCTAGCGCGCGGATGGCCTCCAGCGTGATCTTTGCCTCGCGCACCAGTTCTTCCCGGCGCTGCTGGACGGCAGAGTCGGCGGTCATGTCCGGCTGGCCGCGGAGCGCGTTCTCGACCGCGCGGCGGGCCAGTTTGCAGGCCTCGATTATGTCATCGGCGGTGGCGGCGTGGTGGGCCTCGGTGTGGCCGACGACGTGCAGAATGTGGGGCCGCAGCGCCATCTGCAAGTAGACGCTGGTCGCCAGGTGGGCCCGGGCCGCGTCCGGGTCG
>JAUXFI010000086.1 GCA_030620125.1 Anaerolineae bacterium | reverse complement strand
CTACTCAGCTACTCTTGCGAAGGTTGCGAATGGCCTTGTCGCCGGGGCAACTTTTGGTAGGCAAAGACGCTTTTGGCCCGCAAGTTCTCACCAAACCTTCGCAAGGGTTCTCTCGCCTGAGTCGTTACCCGAAAACTACAAAAGCCGCGCTTTTTGTGGTACAATAGTAACATCCATGAACATCACCCACCACCCCGAACTCGTCCACCCGACTGCCTACGTCGCGCCGAACGCGACCATCGTCGGCGATGTGCGTGTCGCCGACGGAGCGAGCGTCTGGTTTGGTTGCGTGCTGCGGGGCGACAATGCAGCCATCACCATCGGGGCACGCACCAACGTCCAGGACCTCACCGTTATCCATGCAGACGTAGGGCAGCCCTGCACGCTGGGTGAGGACGTGACCGTCGGTCACCGGGCGGTGCTGCACGGCGCGACTGTCGAAGATGGCGCGTTGGTCGGCATCGGGGCCATCGTGCTTAACGGCGCGGTCGTGGGCCGGGAGGCGCTGGTCGGGGCTGGCGCGTTGGTGCCTGAACGTATGATCATCCCACCCCGGCGACTGGCTCTGGGCGTGCCGGCGCGGGTGGTGCGGGAACTGACAGACGAGGAGATTGAGCGCCTGCGCACCTTTGCTGCACACTATGTCGCGCGAGCGCAGGCGTTCCTGGCTGCCAGCAAAGGAGGATAGTTATGTCGGTCGCCGATTTGTTACGACACTGCGAGTTGTTTTCCGGGCTCACGCCTGAACAGATTGAGCGGATTGCCGCCCTGTGCAAAAAAGTTATCTACGACGCTGACGACGTCATCATTCACGAGGGCGATCCCTCCGATGAGATGTACATCGTCCGCAGTGGCATGGTCGAGGTATTGGTCTCCAGGGGCGCAATCCCCGACGTGCCAGGGCCACCCCAACTGACCCCCATCGTCCGTCTAGGTCACGGACAGTTATGCGGCGAGATGGCGCTGGTGGATCGCGGAGTCCGCTCGGCGACGGTGCGCTGCTTGAAGGACGGTAGCACGCTCTACATCATCCCCCGCCAGGCCTTCTGGGACCTCTGCGATGGCAACCATGACATTGGCTACGTCGTGATGCGCAACATCGCCGCCGACCTGTCGTTCAAGCTCCGTCACCGCAACCTCCAGGCAAGGCTAGCAGGAGCGGGAGGTGCGCCGTGATCTACAAAGTGAGTTACGTCGTCGTAGGCAAGCCACATCTGGGCGCGATCGTTAATCTGGACGCCCCGCCGCGCGTAGGCGACCGGATTCAACTGGGCGATGAAACGCTCAGAGTCACTCAAGTCACCGACTTGATCCCACCGCGTGGGGACTTTGCCTATCTGCACGTTACCTGCCGCTTGATGCCAGAAGAAACATAAGACCCGCCAGCCCATCCCTTAATCCACCCCGAGGCAACCGGTAGAGAGGCCCCCAGCCAGCTGATCGCCGCCGTCTGGTGGGTGGCCGCCAAAAAGTTCGACGAATACAAAGTCCAGGAGTGGCTGTGGGAGATGTGGCGCTTCGTCAGACAGATCATCCCCTTGCTTCTGGTAGGTGTATTCCTGGCCGGGATGGCACGCACGATCATCCCCGCGACGTGGATCGAGGCCATCGCCGGGCACAACACGGTGTGGCCCAACCTGGTCGGCGTGCTGTTTGGCGTGTTTATGTACTTTCCCACGCTGGTCGAGGTACCCATCGCGCAGACGTTCCTCTCGCTGGGCATGCACCGTGGTCCGCTGCTGGCATATCTGCTGGCCGACCCGGAGTTGAGTTTGCAGTCCATCCTCATCACCAACTCGGTCATCGGCAAGAGAAAAACGGCGATGTACGTGGTTCTGGTGACGGTCTTTAGCACCCTGTCAGGGCTGATCTTTGGTTGGTTCATACAGTGAAGCGCGAAACGTGAAACGTAAAACGTAAAGACGTGAAACGTCGAAGGAGGTGTTCAGTGGAAATCAAGGTTCTGGGTGGTGGGTGCTCCAAGTGTGAGCGGTTGGAGAGGCTGGCCCGTGAGGCAACCGGCGAGGTGGGCGTCGAAGCGACGTTCATCAAGGTCAAGAAGATGGATGCGATCATGGCCTACGATGTCATGAGTACGCCGGCCCTGGTGATTGACGAGGAGGTCAAGTCGTCGGGCCACATTCCGCGCAAAGAAGAGATCGCAGAGTGGATCCAAGCGGCGCAAGGTCTGTAGTCGGCGGGTATGGTAGAGACGCCGGTTGACCTGCACCGCGAATCCGTGTATATTTAGGCGCGGAGCAGGAGGAAAGTGTGGCACAAGAATGCATCCTGGTCATAGACAATAGCGCTGAAACTCGGCAACTGTTGGCCGAGCTGGTGCTTGAACCCAGCGGCTATCGGCCCATCGCAGCCCTGGATGGAGAAGAGGGGCTTCGGCTGGCCTTGCAGGAGCACCCCGATCTCATCATCCTGGCCACGCAGTTGCCAAAGATGGACGGGCTCAAAGTGCTGCAAGCACTGCGAGAAGAGAACGTGACCATCCCGGTCATCTTTACCACCACCAGCGAATCCGCCGAATTGGCTGTCCAGGCCTTTAGGCTGGGGGCGCGCGACTACCTGATCAAGCCTTTCGAGCACCAGGAGATGCAGGAAGCGATTGGGCGCGTCCTCGCCGGTACCAGATTGCGCGAGGAACGGGATCAACTCGCGCAGCAGCAAACGGAGACCACCCGGCAACTTCAGGACCAACTCCAGGAACTGAACGCCGTTTACGCAATTGGGCGGTCGGTCACGTCGTTGCTGGACCTGGATCGCGTGCTCAACCGTGTGGTTGAGGCAGCGGTGTACATGGCGGAAGCCGAAGAAGGCTTGCTCCTGCTGCTGAATGAGGAAGGGGACGAACTCTACTTGCGGGCAGCCAAGGATGTGGACGAAAAGACAGCGCGGAGTCTGCGCATGCGCGTAGACGATAGCATCGCTGGCAGGGCGATCCGAACGGATCGGCCTGTGCTTCTGTCCGGCGAACGCACCAAGGCCGCCACCGGCTACCTGGTCAAGGCACTGCTCTACCTGCCGTTGCGGGTTCCTGAGCGCGGGGTGATAGGCGTGATGGGGGTGGTCAATCGCGAGTCGGAGTCTTCTTTCTCCGAACGACACATTTTCCTGCTTTCGGCCCTGGCGGATTACGCGGCCATCGCCATCGAAAATGCGCGCCTCTTCGACGCTGTCGAAACCGAACGAGCCAGGCTGGAGGCTGTACTGCGGGAGGCCCAGGAGGCAATCATCGTCGTTGACGAGGAAAACGGTATCTTGCTGTGCAGCGCGGCAGCCCGTGTCGCGCTTGGCCTGGTCGAGGTGAGCCTGTTGAACCGGCCTGTCAGCGAAGTTGTCCCGCACCAAGCCCTGTGTGAGATGTTCGCCCAGGTACACGAGACAAGACGAGTAGCACACGGTGAGATGGTAATGGAGAGCGGGCGGACGTTCAACGCGCAACTCACGCCCATCGAAGGGGTCGGCCGGGTGCTGGTGATGCAGGATATCACTCACCTGAAGGAATTAGACCGCATCAAGTCCGAGTTCGTCGCCACTGTCTCTCACGATCTGCGCACGCCGTTGACCTCCATCCTGGGCTACGTCGAATTGCTGCCGCGAGTAGGGCCACTGAACGCGCAACAAGAGGAATTCATCCAGCGTGTCCGCGGGAGCATGGGGGCTATCACCGAGCTAATTGGCGATCTCCTCGACATCGGCCGCGTCGAGGCAGGATTTGACCTGGAAATGGCGCCCTGCGACCTGGCGCAGGTGATAGAGGAAACAATCCAGGACTTGAGACCGCGGGCCAAGGAGAAGGAACAGCACCTACGCTGGCAGCCGTCAGAGTCACTGCCGCCGGTGCAGGGCAACTCCCTTCGTCTGCGCCAGGTGATGGACAATCTGCTGGGCAATGCGGTCAAGTATACGCAAGCAGGCGGCTGGATCGCCGTGAGCGCAGCCGAGGAAGAAGGATACGTCACAGTATGCGTGGCCGACAATGGCATCGGCATCCCTCACGTCCAACAGCCGTATGTCTTTGATAGATTCTACCGCGTGGAGTCGGACGAGACAGAGGACATTGAGGGCACGGGGCTGGGTTTGGCGATCGTCAAGGCGGTGATCGAGAAACACAATGGGCGGGTATGGGTAGAGAGCAGGCCGGGGGAGGGCAGCGTCTTCAGTTTCGTGCTGCCTGTACTAAAGAACTGATCTGCGAGCAGCGTAGGGTTTTCGTAGGGTTGGCGTAGGGTTGACGTCAAGTCTTGCGGGGCGAGATGTGGTATCATACAAGCAGAGTTAGAGGCGGTTTCTCTTCTTCTCCTCCTTTTGGTGAGAGCCAGGGTGCGGCAACCCTGGCTCTCAGTACGTTTAGGGCCCTTCACTGTTCGCTGTACGACGGAGGGCCACCAGAACGTCCGAATTCCCAGCCAACGTCAAATCGGCCACAGCACATTCTCTCCCCTCACAAATCCGTTTCTGCCCTGGCACCATCTCCTCGACCCGACAACTAGGAAGAAAGCCGTCTCTCTAGCACCCGCGCCAGCAGTGTGCCCTTTCTAAAATAACCCCATCTGTGGTATACTAACGATTGTAGAATGGCAAGTGGATAGTGTGGAGATGGGCGATGAGCAATATCCCGAATCCCAAATCCCAAATTCCAATCTCCAAATGGCTGATTGCGTTCATTGTTGTTTATTTGTCATTTGTCATTTGTCATTTGTCATTTGTCGTGGCCCAGTCCGGCTCACAAATCGTCATTAACGAGATCCAATATCACCCCCTCTCCGACGACCACGGCGAGGAGTACATCGAACTCTACAACGCCGGAACCACTTCTGTTGACCTCTCCAACTGGGCGTTCAGCGACGGCATCGAATACACCTTCCCTGGCGGCGTCTCCATCCCACCCGGCGGCTACGTCGTCATCGGCCACGACCCGGCTACGGTCGAAGCTGTCTACGGCATCAGCGGCGTGTTAGGCCCCTTTGAGGATGGTCGCCTCTCCAACGGCGGCGAGCGCCTGGCACTTGAGGACGACGGAAGCACTCTGGTAGACGAGGTCACCTACGACGACCACCTTCCCTGGCCCGAAGCGCCCGACGGCCACGGCCCCTCGCTGGAACTGATCAGCCCGGCCTTCGACAACGACCGCCCCTGCTCCTGGGGAGCCAGCCAGCCGGTCGAGACCAACCTGGGCACCCCCGGGGCGCAGAACAGCATCTACTCGACCGACAACATCCCCCCCTGCATCACCGACCTGACGCACACGCCCGCCATTCCCACCTCCGGCCAGCCGGTTACAGTCACGGCACTGGTGGACGACAACAGCGCCGTCATGACAGTAACATTGCACTATCGCCCCGAAGGGACGCCCGACTACCTGATGCTACCGATGTCCCTTTCTTCCCCCCCCCTGGGGGAGGGGACAGGGGGGGTCTACACTGCCATCATCCCTGCCCAGGAGGATGGACTGTACGTCGAGTTCTACGTCACCGCCACCGACGACGAGGATGCCGAACGGCTCGTGCCGGACAGTGCGCCGGGCACTAGCTCCAGCGAGACGGGACTCCCAATCACCGTCAGCTACCTCTACCAGGTGGAAGACACCCCACCCACGAGTGACCTGCCCATCTACCGGCTCATCATGACGCAGGAGAACTGGGCCGAGTTGACCACCCGCGACCTTTTTTCCAACGTCCTGTTGGATGCGACCTTCGTCTACGGGGGGGAAGTGTTCTACAACGTCGGTGTGCGCTACCGAGGCGAGAGCTCCCGCAACTCCTGGCCCCGCCCCTACCGCATCAAGTTCCGCGACGAGCACGAGTTCGAGGACCGGGAGCGCATCAACCTGGTGAGCGACGAACTGGGGCGGGAGGCGATGGCCCACGACTTGTTCCAGCGCGTCGGGCTGCCGTCCTCCGATACCCGCTTCGTGACGCTCTACATCAACGAGAACGGGCAAGGCGACTACCTGGACATCGAGCAGGTGGACAACGACTTTCTGGAAGCACACTTCCTGGACGACGACAACGGCAACCTCTACCGGGGCTTTGACGGAGCCGACCTGAGCTATCGCGGCCCTGACCCCGACAGTTACCGCCCTTACTACCTCAAGAAGAACAACGAGGACGCGGACGACTACTCCGACGTCATCGCCCTCACCGACGCCCTCACCAACAGCCCCGACGAGACCTTTCGTACCCAGACGGAGGCGCTGGCCGACATGCGCCAGTGGCTGCGCTGGTTCGCAGTCCAGGCAGTGCTGGACAACCACGAGGGGGCGCTGTGGGTCGGGCAGGGCGACGACTACTTTCTCTACCACCGCCCCTCCGACGACCGTTTCATCCTCATCTCCTGGGACCACGACGCCACCTTTATGTACCCAGACCACTCCATCTGGGAGCCCAACTGGTTGGCCAGCGACATTGTGGAACGCATCCTGAACTACCCGGACTTTACCCGTTGGTACTATCAGGACATTGCCAGCATCGCGGCGAATGAATTCGCGGTGGCGGAGATGCACCCGCGCATTGACGCGCTGCCCGACGTGGTGGGCAGCGAGGATCGGGACAGGCTCAAGTGGTACGTCTCTGCCCGCATCCCGGAACTGAACAACCAGATACCCAACGATACACTCTCCATCACCACCAACGGCGGGGAGAACTTTGCCACGACACAGCCGGAGGTGACACTGGAAGGGGAGTGCTCCCCCCTGCGCGACGTCTACGCCAACGGGAGCCCCCCTCTTTCTCCCCCCCCTGGAGGGGGGGGTGGGGGGGGGTGCAGTACCCAACGGCGACGACCTGGCATTACACCAGCACGCTCTGGACGCGGGACAACGTCTTCGTCATCACCGACGGGCTGGACAGCCTCACGATCACCGTCTACTGGGACGCCTTCCACGGCGGCACGCTGACGGAAGACACCACGGTCGCGACCAGCAGCTACCCCTATGCCATCACCGACAACATCGTTGTCCCATCGGGCATCACGCTGACCATTGAGCCAGGCGTGACGCTCCATTTCCAGGCGGACCGCTGGCTGCGCGTGGATGAAGGGGGGCGGTTGCTGGCGGAAGGCAGCGCCGAACAGCCCATCGTCTTCACGCGACAGGGGAGCGGCTACTGGGGCGGCATCCTGCTCGACCGCACCCAAGCGGACAACCGCATCAGCCACGCGGTGATCGAGTACACCCGCGAGGTGATCGGCAACCCACGCACCCACGGCGTCTCGGCCTACGGTGCGCGGGTAACAATCGCCGATAGCATCCTGCGCCACACTGACACTAGCGACGCTGTCCAGACCTATTCCTGGTTCGGCTACACCCCGACAATCTACCTGCTGCGCAACGAGATTTACGACATTCAGCGCGACGCCGTGCACGTCACCAGTGGCTACGCCTTCATCCAGGGCAACCACATCTATGACGTCGAACATGGCGAGGATGCACTGGAAGGCATCGAAGTCAGCGACATGACCACCCCCGCAGTGCTGCTGGACAACCACATCCACAACATCTCCGACGACTGCCTGGACCTGAACCACTCATCGGCGATCATTGAGCGCAACGAGTTGCACCATTGCGGCGACAAGGGCATCTCCATCGGGCACCCCTCCTCCACAACGCTGGTGAATAACCTGGTCTATACCTGCCTGGGCAGTGATGCGGACCCCTACAGCGGCACCGGCATTGCGGTCAAAGACGGTGCGGTCTCGCATATCATGAACAACACAGTGTCCGACACCAGACACGGTATCTACCTATACGAAGGACACGCGGGTCAGGGCGGAGGCACCGCCACGCTGGTCAACTGCATCGTGTGGGATAACGGAGCGGCGCTG
>JAUXFI010000194.1 GCA_030620125.1 Anaerolineae bacterium | reverse complement strand
TTCCCGTTTTAGCACCATCGCCGCGTGATATGGCATCGTAGTGGCGACTTTAGTCGCTGGTTACGCGGCTCAAACGACTAAAGTCGTTACTACGAACCCCATAACGGGAATTGCTGTAGTTGTAGCCAGGGAGCGATGTCCAGTGATTGCGTCATACAACGTGGTCAGTTCGGTCTCCGCGCGACGCCGCATCTCGACCTTGCGCGACGCGTCTCTGCTTCCAATCATCGCCTCACCCGATTCGCAGTCGTCGCAGCAGTCCTTCCAGACGCACCGGGTCGCCAGCCAGCAGCCGCGCCAGTTCGCGCCCCGCCTCGACCAGGAACGTCTCCCGCTCGTCCTCCGGGCGGGCAGCGGCGGCAGCCCGCAGGCTCGCCGCCAGCAGTTCGTCGGCTGGCACCTCGCGCGCTTCCAGCACCAGGCGGAAGTAGTCGAAGCGTGCGGTGAAGGCCCGCACCTCCGCATCACTGCACTGGTAGAGCCAGTCGAGCGCCACGGGGGGTTGGGCTGGCAGGCTATGGCGAATCGTCTCGCCCCCCCCTGCTGGGGCCGGTCTCCCGACCGTGCCCCCCACCGCCAGCACGCTGACCTCGATAGGGACCTGGCGATTCCTGCGCTGATCGAGCACGACCTCTTCGGGCGTGCCGGCGCCGATGAACTGTCGCGCAAAGAGATCGTCATCTATGCTGACGTCGTAGATCAGGCCATAGATGGCACTTCCGGGCGCTTGCCCATCCGCTCGCACGAACGAACCGAAAGCAGGGATGTCGGGCCGCATCACCTCGCAGCCGATGGTGAAGCCGCGCGTGCCGGCCCGCAACACCCGCCCAACCCGCAGATTTCCGCTGTTCATAGGCGATGCCTCCTCCTGCCCTGACGAGTCAAGGTCTTGTAATACGCCTTTGGCGAGAGGGCTGACCTCACCCCGGCACGCAGCAGCGCCGTGGTGACCATCTCCTCAAAAGCCTCCCGCTCCGGGCCACTGACGAAGGCCAGTTCGTCGGCGCGGGCCAGCGCGTAGGGATAGTCGCCGCTGATGCGCGCCTGGGCGACGATAGCTCCGTGAACCAATGCCAGCCGGTCGGGGTCCCTGGCTACCCAGGCCGGTAACTCTACCCGCGCGATGACAGGGGCGCGTTCCCTGTCCTCGTCTCCGGCCAGATTGAGGTAGAAGAAGTGGACGGCGTGACCGGCGGGGTGGTAGTATTGGTGGTTGACCGGCGATGGGCTGATGAAGAGGGCCGAACGCGCGCCAGGGGGCAGAGTTCCGAAGACGGCGCGGTCGGGCAGGTGCTCCAGGGGGTTGGGCTCCTGGCTGGCCCGGTTCGTCTCTCCCTCCAGGCTGGCCAGGTGCAGCAACTTTGTCACCTCGGTGCGACGCGGACGGCTGGTGAAGGCAGCCACGACTGCCCCGGCCTGGCGGATACGGTCCAATTGGTCCAGGTAGTCCGTCACCTTGTTGCGTCGCCACTCCTCAGACCGCTCCTCCAACACCCACAGGAGGAGCGTGCCATCTACCAATGCCACTGTAGGCCCCGGCGGCTCGACGGCGCACAGGTTGGCCAGGCAGGTGATCTCGGCCAGGTCCCGCCGCACGTCGAGCAGGTTCCCGGACACGAGCAGGCCGTTCTCGTACAGGTTGGACTCGGTGTAGCACAGGGCAGACTCGCTGCGTGGTTCGGGCGCTTGGCCGCTGCCGTGCCGGTAGACCAGGCTGCCGACGTTGATCAGGTAGTAGAGCGCCACGCCGTGCCGGTCGGGCTGCATCTGCGAACCATCGGCAGCGATGACGGTGAACCGCTCCGGGACGGCGGGTAGGGTATAGGCGGCGTCAAAGGGCTCGTCGGTGGGGATGGCGGCGCGGACGGACCGGGCAGGATGGCGCAATTGCTCGCCCTGGTCGGCGTATTGAGCCAGCCAGCGGCGGGCCAGTGCCACCAGTTCGCCGGTCTGTCGCTCGCGGGCGGCCAACTCCTCGCCCATCGCCCGCACCTGTCCGGTCAACCTGCCCAGTTCAAGCGTCACTCAAACCTCCTCGCATTCGCATCGGGTACAGACATTATACTCAAGGCGTCTGGCACTGGCAAGTGTGAAGGCTTCAATCACGTGTCCACTTGCGCCCCTGTCGCCGAGGGGTATAATGGAGTTGATGACCACACTCAAGAAACTAAACGTCTCCCAGATCACCGCGCAACTGGACAAGCCGTTCTCGATAGCCAACGTCGCCCGCGTAGACGATATCGTCGTCAGCGTCTACATCTGCCAGGGGATGCTGGAGTGGCACAAGCACCTGGACAACGATGAGTTGTTCTGGGTCTACGAAGGAACCATCCTGCTGGAAAGCGAGTGGGGAGAGGCGCGGCTGCGACCGGGCGAGTTGGCCGTCGTGCCAAAGGGAGTGAGCCACCGGTCCAGTTCAGGATTGCGTGCCAGTGTGCTGCTCTTGCGCTGCGGCTTTATGCCCGAACGGAAGAACGGCCGTCGTCGCCTTTACGGTATCACCGGCGAGGCCAAGCTGAAGCGCGTCAGTCTCCACGGCATGGCGCAGGCGCCCACCCTGCCGTTTCAGTTCCACACTGTCGCCCGGATCGATGACTCTGTCGTGCAGACGGCATGGGGAGAGGGGATATGGCCGGTCGAGGTACCAACTCCTCACGACCTGCTGATCTTTGTGTTGGAAGGCACTGCGACCGCGCGCACATCACAGAGTATGCAACACTTGCACCCCGGGGATTTCACCGTCGTGCCGCAGGGGACGGTCTACCAACTCAGCACTACCAAAGACACGGCGTTGGTGCGAGTGACACGGGAAGACGTGAAACGTGAAACGTAACCACTCAGGCGGGAGAACCCTTGCGAAGGTTTGGTGAGAACTTGCTGGCCAAAAGCATCTTTGCCTACCAAAAGTTGCCCCGGCGACAAGGCCATTCGCAACCTTTGCAAGAGTGGCTGAGTAATCACGAAATGAGGAGGAATCACGATGAATGATTCAGTGAGCTTGCTCGAACGTCTGCACTGGCTGGGCCACGCCAGTTTCCGGCTCGATGGACCAGCGACGATTTACTTTGATCCGTGGAACCTAAAGGGCCAGCCACCCCAGGCCGACATCATTTTGGTCAGCCACGAGCACTTTGATCATTGTTCCCCGGACGACGTGAGGCTCATCAGCGGGCCTGGGACGGTGATCGTGACCAACCCTGGAGCGGCGAAGGAGTTGCGCGGCAACGCGCGCGTGCTGCAGCCGGGGGAACGGACGACAGTGGGAGAGGTGGAGATCGAGGCTGTGCCGGCCTACAACGTGGGCAAGTCCTACCATCCCAGGCAGGCCGGGCACGTGGGGTTCATCGTGACGGTGGGCGGGGAGCGGATCTACTTTGCCGGCGACAGCGACCACATCCCGGAGATGGCCGATATCCGCTGCGACGTGGCATTGCTGCCGGTGGGAGGAACCTACACGATGGACGCCGAGGAGGCCGCGCAGGCCGCCGCCGACATCCGGCCGCAGGTGGCGGTGCCGATGCACTGGGGAGCGGGCGTCATCGGCAGCCGCGCCGATGCTGAACGCTTCCGCAGCCTGTACGATGGCGAGGTGGTCATACTGGAAGCAGAGTAAGCACTCGGTTACCCTTGCGAAGGTTGCGAACAGCTTTGGTAATAGAGTACTCCCAGGTGGACGAGGACGCTTGGGGCGTAAGAGTTGCTACCAAACCTTCGCAAGGGTTTCCCCGCGGCGGCGGAGTAGCGCCCGTTACTGTTTCTTCTCCGCCGGTTGAAGTATCTCGTCTACCAACCCGTACTCGACCGCCTCCTCGGCGGTCATGAAGCGGTCGCGGTCGAAATCGGCCTCAATCTGTTCCACCGTCTGGCCAGTATGGCGGGACAGCAATCTGTGCAGCAAGTCCTCGACGCGCTTCAACTCTTTATACTGAATCTCGACGTCGGGGGCATATCCCTGTGTGCTGCCGCCGGCCGGGTGCATGTGCATAGTGGCGTGTGGCAGCGCGTAACGATAGCCCTTCGTGCCCGCTGCCAACAGCACCGTGCCCATGCTGGCTGTCACACCCACGGCGTAGGTCGCGACTGGGGGT
>JAUXFI010000138.1 GCA_030620125.1 Anaerolineae bacterium | reverse complement strand
GCTGGTCGCGGCCGACCTCCTGGCAGACCTCGACTTTGCCTACACCATCCGTCTCGTCTTCTTCACCGGCGAGGAGCAGGGTATGTATGGCAGTTACTATTACGCTCGCGACGTGGCCAACGCCGGGGAGGACATCCTCGGCGTGCTCAACCTCGATATGATCGCCTGGGATGCAAAGGGCGGCCCGGACATGGACCTGCACTCCCATCTCCCCGGCACCGAGGATGACTCCGACGCTCTGGCTGACCTCTTTGCCGCTGTGGTGGACGTGTATGGCCTCGACCTGGAGCCTCAAATCGTCGAGGATGGGGGTCGCTTCTCTGACCACTCTCGCTTCTGGGACCAGGGTTACGCGGCCATTATGGCTATCGAGGACTATTACAACGCTGACGAGTCGCCGGCCGAGCCCCGTGATTGGAATTCCAACTACCACACGGTCAACGACCGGCTCAGCACGCTCAACCTGGCCTACTTCCGCGAGTATGTCCGCGCCAGCCTGGCCACTTTTGCGCACCTGGCCGAGCCGATGCGTGTTCTCAGCGGCACGGTTACGGACGCCGACACTGCTGCTCCCTTGAGCGGTATGGTGACGGCGGTTAGTCAGCCTGGCGTGTTCAGCGATACGACCGGTGGTTCGGGTAGTTACGAGATCACGCTGCCCTCCGGCGTTTACACCGTCACCGCCTCGGCTGATGGCTACGTTCCGCAGACGCTTGGCGACGTCGCGGTTCTGACCGGCGCCGTCAAGACGCTGGATTTTGCGCTCATTTCCCTGCCGCCCTACGCCTTTGATCTCTGGGGGCCAACTATACGTTTCGGGGAGCCTGCGGAGCGCGTCACTCACACGGTGGTCATCACCAACGTTGGAGCGCAGAGCGACGCCTACGACCTGGCTCTCGGGTCAGCGGTCTGGACGACTACGCTGCCTTTCACCCGCAGTGTTGTGCTTTCTTCACAGGAGGAGGTCACTGTACCGCTGGCAGTGAGTATCCCATCCGGCGCAACGAGGGGGGACCACGATCAGGTCACGTTGACTGTCACTTCGGTCTACAGCCCTGTCCATACGGCCAACATTGTTCTGCGTACAGCCGTCGGATATGAGTATTACCTGCCGCTGGCGCTGAGAAATTCTCAGCCCAGTGGTCCTCCCGAGTCTTGCATTGAGGGAATCGCCAACGGCGGGTTTGAATCTGATGGGGACTGGGAGCTTCCCATCACCGACTATCCTGCGGACTATACTACAGCAGCCGCCCACGGTGGCGACCGCTCTATGCGCGCGGGCATCATTGAGCCAGGCGACAACTGCGAGAGTTATTCCTCCGCTCGCCAGTTGGTGACCATCCCTGCTGACGTCATCAGCGCCACCTTGCGCTTCTGGCTGTATCCCATGAGTGGGGAGCCGGCTGCGGTGGGCTACCCGGCCCACTCGCCAGGCGCTATGGCAGACGATGCGCAGTACGTGCTCATTCTCGACGAGCAGAACCAGCAGATTGACACGTTGCTGTGGCAGCGGACGGATGACCGGCAGTGGATGTTCCACCAATTCGACTTGCTGGACTACGCCGGCCAGACCATCAAACTGCAATTTGGCGTCTACAACGACGGCGGGGGCGGGGTCACAGGTATGTATCTGGACGACGCCTCGCTAGAGTTGAGCTTCGCGCCATGAGCGACTGAGAGACAGAAGACAGTGAGGCGACTTAACCTCCTAGACTTGGCTGCCTCTCCTGAGTCCGAATCATAACGACTTTGAGCAGCAAAATCAAATGTCATACCACGCCAGACCGTCCTGATCTTCCACGCTGCGTAGAGGTGGTGGGCTGGGCGGTCGTTGTCGTTTGTGCGAGCGCTGCCGTTGGGTTATAATGAGACGCAGGCATTACCGTGCAGGCAGTGAATGAACAGGTTCCAGATGATGAGTGAAACCAAACAAAAGGCCGCTCTATGGCCGCCCCCCGAGGGTTTTGTCTCCGTACCCTCACAGGTAGAGGGCATCGAACTCTACGCGCCCGCTCCCGAAGAGAAAGCTGAGGAGACGCGTACCTTCAAGTGCCGTCACTGCGGCGGCACGATCTCCTACAGTGCCACGCAGCGACAACTGACTTGCCCCTACTGCGGCCGCGCGCAGGAGGTGATCGCCGAGGAAGTAGGGCGGGCGGCGGCCGAGTTCGAGTTCACGCTGGAGACGATGGAGCGCGCCCAATATGGCTGGGGAGAGGAGCGGCGGGAACTCGTGTGCGAATCCTGCGGCGCGGTCGTCGCCGTCGCGCCGGACGTGCTGACGAGCACCTGCGCTTTCTGTGGCTCCAACCGCGTCCTGGCCCGCGCCGCCGCCGGTGACGTTCTCCGGCCCACCGTGTTGGTCCCCTTCGTCGTGGACAAGGAGCGCCTCCAGGCACAGGTGTCCGAATGGCTGGGCCGGGGCTGGATGCACCCGCCAGAACTGCGCAGCGTGCGAGCGTTGCGGGAACTAACCGGCATCTACCTTCCCTTCTGGACCTTTGATGCCAGAATCAATGCCGACTGGAAGGCGGAGGTCGGCACCGCAAGGACCAAGAGGTACTACCGGGACGGGAAGTGGAGGACGCGCACCGTCATTGATTGGGATTGGCGGTCGGGGAGGGTGCATCTGCCGGTCAACGACCACCTGGTGGCAGGCACGGTTCACGTCAGCCGGGTCATACTGCGCAAGGTGACTCCCTTCGACCTGCATGACTTGGTGGAGTACGACCCCGGTTACCTGGCCGGCTGGCAGGCCAAGACCTACGACGTGCAATTGCAGGATGCGTGGGAGGTCGCCAAGGAGGAGATGCGGGAGCGAGCCAAGAATGCCTGCTACAGTGATACCGGCTCTTCTCACGTGCGCAACTTTCGGATGATGGCCGACTTTGACGACGAGCGCTGGCGCTATATCTTGCTGCCGATCTACCTGGCCGCCTACCACTTTGATGATCGCACGTTCCAGGTGATGGTCAACGGGCAGACGGGCGTGGTGGCGGGGCAGAAGCCGGTCGCCTGGCTGCGGGTTTGGCTGGTCATTGCGGCGATTCTCTCGCCGGGCGCGTGCCTGGGTCTGCTGGGTCTGCTGACGGTGATGACGGGCATCGGCGTCTTTGGGCTGGTGTTTGGATTCATCTTGCTCGTGGCGGGGCTGATCGGGGCGATTTTTGTCTTCCAGAAGGCGCGGGAGTCGGAGGAGATATGAGCAGAGGGGCGGAGGAGGCAGGGGGCGAGATGCGGGAGCGGGTCGTGACAGACGTGGCGGCGGTATGGGGCGTGCCGTTGATGGCGGTGCACTGTGCCCATTGTGGAGAGGCGCACCTGGTGCCGGAGGATACGATCCCGTCGCGCTGTCCCCTCTGTCTCCAGGGACCGGTCTCTCCGCAGCCGGCCTATCTGCGAGAGGAGCCGCCTGAACAGGTGCTGCCTTATGGCGTCTCGGAGCAGAAACTGGCCGGGATTATGGAGCGGTGGTCGCAGGGTATCTGGTTCCGTCCCGATGATTTGAAGGCCAGCGTGCTAAAACAGCGCGCGCAGCGTTACCTCATCCCGCTTTGGCTGGTGGATGGCCGGATGAGGGCGACCTGGCGGGCGGACGTGGGCTTTGACTACCAGGCGGTTAGTTACCAGGACCGGTACGGGGAGGGGACGGGTTGGAGTTCGCAGGAGGTGACGGAGGCACGGGTGCGCTGGGAACCGCGCCTGGGCCGCCTCGAACGCACCTACGAAAACGTGGCCGCTCCTGCGCTCGACGACCATCGCGCACTGATGGCCCGCCTGGGCGACTTTGACCTGAGTCAGCGCAGCGGCTATAGCCCGGAGGCGGTGGCGGGCGGTCTCGTGCGCATCCCCTCGCTGGAGCCGGAAGCCGCCTGGCCTGGAGCGGAGGCTGCCTTCGTCCGCGCTGCCGGAGCGGAGTGCCGCCAGGCCGCCGGCGCCGACCACGTCCGCGACTTTACACTGGAGGCAGAGTACGACGACCTGAACTGGACGCTGCTCCTGCTGCCGGCCTATGTCACCTGGTACCGGGAGGGGGAACGCGCCTGGCCGGTGTTGGTCAACGGGCAGAGCGGGCGCGTGAGCGGGGCGCGGCGGGCCTCAGCACACAAGGCAAACGTCACGTCGCTGGCGTTGGGCGGGGTAGCCTTGCTCCTGTTCGTGCTGGGGGGGCTGTTGGCGTTGATGGGCGTGGTTTTCCCGCCGCTGATCGTGGTCGGTGGGGTGATTCTGGTCATTGGGTTGCTGCTGGCGGTTGCCGCGCCGGCCCCCGCCATTGGCGTGTGGGTCTTTAACCGGCGGTCTCTGCCCGACTCAGCCGACTGACGGCGTGGTGAGGAAGGCGCAGATGGAAGCCGTCGTCCTGGGGAACGTCACGCTGGATGTCCTGTGCTACCCGGTGGACGACGTGCGCCGCCACGAGTCTGTCCTCTTCGAGCGGGTGGTGCTTGGACCTGGGGGATGTGGCTCCAACGTCGCCGTGGGTCTCTGCGCCCTCGGCGTGCCGACGGCGTTGGTGGCGCGGATCGGCACGGACGACGCGGCTGTTCTCGTCGAGCGGTACTGGGAGCGGGTGGGCCTCGATACTCGCTTCGTCCGTCCAGTCTCGGATTGCCCGACGGCGGTCAGTGTCGTGCTGGTGGGTAGCGATGCCCAGCCACGCTTTGTCCACACGCCGGGTGCCAACGCCCGGCTGACGGTGGACGACCTCGACCTGTCCGCGTTGGTGGCCAAAGGCGCGCGCGCCCTTCACGTCGGCGGCTTCCTCATCCTTCCGGGCCTGCTGGACGGACGGTTGGCCGAGGTACTGGCGACGGCACGCGCCCATGGTCTGTTCACCTCGCTGGACGTGGTGATCTCCCGCACGAAAGGCGATCCAACCGCGCTGTGGCCCTGTCTGCCCCACCTCGACCTGTTCCTTTGCAACGCGCGCGAGGCGTCTCACCTGACGGGCGAACACGATCCGGCGGCGGCCGCCCGCGTGTTGCGCGCCCGTGGGGGACGCACCGTCATCGTCAAACTGGGCGCGGAGGGCTGCCTGATGGAGAGCGAGAGTCTGAGCGCCCGCGTTCCCGCCCCATCTGTCGAGGTGGTGGACACGACGGGCGCGGGGGATGCCTTCGCCGCCGGTCTCATCGCCGCCCTGCTGCGTGGCGCAGACCTGGAGACGGCGTGCCGGGCAGCCAACTCTGCTGGCGCGCGGGTGGTGGGGACTCTGGGAACAGTCGCAGCGTGGCTGCAGGAGTTTCAATAACCGATATCAGGAGTTGTATCGTGAAACGAGCCGTCAGCGTCAGTCTAGGAAGCTCTACCCGCGACAAGCGGGCCATCGTTAATTTGAAGGGTGAGTTGATCAGTGTCGAGCGCATCGGCACCGACGGCGACGAGAAGGAAGCTCGCCGCTTGTTTACCGAGTTGGATGGCAAGGTTGATGCCCTGGGCGTGGGTGGCGTTGACCTGTACCTGCGCCTGGATGATCGCGAATATCCCTTGCACGCTGCTCTGAAGCTGGTCCAGGACGTCCACCGAACGCCGGTGGTAGATGGCCGTGGGCTGAAGCACACGCTGGAGCGGCGCGTTTTCGAGCTGGCAGCGCCCGAGTTGGGCGGCCTGCCCCATTTCCGCAACGCTTTCGTCCCGGTGGCCGTTGACCGCCTGGGCCTGGCTCAGGCCGTGGCGGATGTAGCCGACGAAGTGGTCATCG
>JAUXFI010000206.1 GCA_030620125.1 Anaerolineae bacterium | reverse complement strand
GTGGTTCCCGCGTGCGCCTGATGGCAAATATGACCAGGACGGCGACGGCGAGTTGGACGCCGGCCAGGAGAGGTGCTTCCAGCAGCACGTAGAGCCCAGCGACGCCGAAGAATGACAGTACCAGAAAGAGCGCAGCGTGAAAAACGTTACGCCTGGTTACCACCAGCAAGACCCCGCCCAGCGTGATACCACTGAGGGCGATGAACAGAATTTGTTGAGGAGTCATTTGCACACTCGAAGCCTCTGGCGATTAGCCGGTAGCCGTTGGCCACCACCGCCGGTCGAAGGGGCATGTCGAACCGGTTGGCAAAGACTTGTGGTCTTCTGCCTTACCGGGATCGGGCTCTTGGGGCGCAAAAAGAGGGTGCTGGCGAGCGGGGCAAGGCCGAGGACAAGCATGACGATCAAAAAAACGCCGATGAAAGCAAATTGGTCCAGCAACGCGCCCCCCCGAGGATTGATGATGAGCGTGAGACGGCGGCTATTATAGCACGATTGGGTCAAAGCGACAACGACCGCCAAGTTTCTCACGTGCCTCTACAGTCGGCGTGGCGCGCGGCTGGCCGTGATCTCCAGTGCCCGGTCGGTCTCGTCGTTCAGAATCTTGCGCCCCAGTTCGTCCCCGTAGGCGCAAAGTTCGGGGATTTTGCTGGGGTCGTCCATCCCGATGGGCTCGCGCAGATCCACCTGGAAGCGGCGGAAGTCGAGTTGCTCGAAGAAGGTACGCACCAGGTGCACCTGCTGATCGTCGGCCGACTGGAGAAACCCGCCCAGCACTGGCTCGATCCAGTCCCAGGCCCAGAAGCGGTCCGCGTCGCCGGGCTGGAGCGTGTGCGGGTCGCGGCCCGTGCCCAGGCTGATGAGCGTCGTCTCCGCCGGGTCCCACTCCAGGCAGAAACGCGCCTCGTAGGCGGCCAGGTAGCAGGGGTTGGCGTACGCCCCCACGCCGCCGTCCACGTACTGCCCCTCGACCGGAGGGAAGTAGGTGGGCACCGAGCAGGAGGCCAGCACCGCCCGGACCACCGGCCACCCGGCGTATTCCTCTTTCCACGGCTTGACGAAGCGGGTGCGGTTTTCCACCAGGTCGAAGGCGGTGATGACCACGTCGGTGGGCGGGTCGGCCGACCAGAAGTCGCCCATCGTCATCTCGCCGATGAGTTGCTTGAGCGCGGTCTCCAGCGGCCCGTGGGGGTAGCGGTAGCGGGTGAGCGGCCACAGCCGGGCGCGGAGGGTCTTGCGGAAGACGGCCCCGCCCAGTTCGCAGTACAGGCGGTGCATCTCCGCGCCGCTCAGCCCCACGCCGACGCAGGCCGAGATGATGGAGCCGGTGGATGTGCCCGCCGCCAGCCGGAAGAGGTCGTGCGACGACTGGCCCAGATGCTCCTCCAGGATGTCCAGCGCCCGAGCGACGATCACCCCCCTGATGCCGCCACCGTCAACGGCGATGGCGACGTGGTTGCGGAATGGTTTCATAGTTTGTGTGCTCCTCGAGCCACCTAACCACCTAACCAACCAACCAACCAACCAACCAGCCAACCAACTAGCCAACTAACCAACCAACTACCACTCCCGTGCCACATTCCACTCCGGCTTTTTCTTCCAATCCGCCATCAGTCCCGCCGGGTCGAAAGTATCCTCGCTCAGTTCCACCCCCATCACCCGCCCCAACCGCAGCGAGACGACGCTCGCGTGCTCGTAGGAGTAGGCCCACGCGTAGTCGTTGGCCCGCGTCATCGCTGTCTTACCCGGCTTGACGTCCAGGGGGGCGACCAGGTAGGTCTCCACCGGCCCCGCCGGGTCGGGCCGGTAGCGCACGTAACACTTGCGCTTGCCGTGGATACCTTTCTTCATCCGCTCCACCACCCGATTGACGTTCAGTTCGACCGCTATCGCCCGCGCTGTTTCCACCTGCGCCGGGCTCTCGGCCTGGAGAATCTGCGCCCGCGCTGCCTCTGCCACCTCCTGGTCCTCCAGCGCACCGATCTCCTCCAGCGCGTGGGCTTTGGCTTCGCTCAGCGTCGCCTCCACGCCGGTGGGGGAGACCCGCAGCGCGGTCAGCCGGTCAACACCCAGCAGGAGCAACAGCCCCGCCATCCCCGCGATGATGACCCACACGCGGCCGCTGCTCAGGTCTTGTTCCCCCAGCCCCGCCGTCGCCTTGAAGAGCACGAAGGCGAAGGCCAGGAAGACCAGGAACTTGAGCGCCACTTTCGGCAGCCAGGCATACAGCGGTTGTTTCTCCTGATCTAGCTGATCTGGCCTCTCATTAGACATTGGTTCCCTCCTTTGATTCCAAAGACCTCCGAGGTTTCCTTGATGCGCCCATCAAACGAGGGTCTCTGAGCCATCCTTTTTGCCGCGACGTACCCGAAACCGAAGCCCAAACCTCGGAGGTCTGAACGCTTGCTATGATTATTATACTCATCTCCGCGCAGCGCGCAATTCTGGCGACAATCCACCGCCCGCTGGAGATGTCCGGCGGCGAGCAGCAGCGGGTGGCGGTGGCGCGCGGGACGGGTGGGTGGTGCGGGAGGAGCGGCGAGGCTGAATCCCCCGGACGTGCGTGGTCTGCGTGCATGCCTGCGTGTTGCCTCCTTGGGCCGCTGGTGTTATAATCCGCCCGGTATGCGCAAGTCTCCCGCCATCTACATTCTACTTGTTCTGCTCGTCGCCTGCCGCCCAGCCGAGGGGGAGGCGGGGGCGGCTGGCGTCGCCATCCAGAATGTCGGTTCCGACACGATCGTCAACCTGGCGCTGGCCTGGGCGGAAACGTACCAGGCGATACGCCCTGACGTGCGCATCGCCGTGACCGGGGGCGGCTCTGGCACCGGCATCGCCGGCCTGGTCAACGGCACGGTGGACATCGCCAACGGTTCCCGCCAGATGAAGCCGGAGGAGGTGGATGCGGCCCGGGCCAACGGCATCACACCGGTCGAGCACGTCGTCGCCCGCGACGCCATCGCCGTCGTCGTGCATCCCTCTAACTTGGTGGATCGTCTCACGCTACAGCAACTCTCGGACATCTTCAGTGGCCGTATCACGGATTGGTCAGAGGTGGGTGGGGAGAACCGCCCCATCGTGCTCCTCTCCCGCGAATCGAACTCCGGCACGCACGTGTACTTCTTGGAACATGTGGTGCGGCTGGGGGACAAACACGGTACGATGCTTTTCTCACCTGACACGTTGCTGATGCCGTCGTCGGAGGGTATCAGCGCCGAAGTGCGCCAGAACCCCAACGCTATCGGCTACGATGGGCTGGGCTACGTCACCCCTGACCAGAAGACCATCGCCGTCGCCGCCGACCCCGGCGGACCTTATGTGTTGCCGAGCATTGAGACGGTCAACAGCGAGGCCTACCCCATCGCCCGCGATCTCTATATGTACACCGCTGGGGAGCCGCAGGGGACTATCGCCGAGTACCTGGCCTGGATCCGCTCATCGGAGGGGCAGGCGATTGTGGGGAAATTGGGGTTTGTGCCCCTATCGTCGGTAGATTGGTAGGTTGGGAAGATGAAACGCACCTCCCTTTCTGAATACCTCATCGAGCGGCTGATCCGCGTGACCGGCGTCTCGGTCATCCTCTTCCTGGCACTCATCTTCCTGTTCCTGCTGCGTGAGGGTGGCGCGACGTTCT
>JAUXFI010000021.1 GCA_030620125.1 Anaerolineae bacterium | reverse complement strand
GGGTTGCGGATTGCGGACTAGCGCGGTACAATCGGGGCCAGACAGAAAACGAGGGAGAAGAATGAAACCTGCTATCCCTGAGTGTGAAACCCAGCGTAGTTTTGCGCTGGGTGTCTTCAATGGCGCAGCCTTCCGCTTCGCCGAGGCGCTGGTTGACCCGCCGCTGGTGCTCACCTGGTTCGTGAGCCAGTTGACCACCTCCAATCTGCTCATCGGGCTGGTAGCCCCAATGGGGGACGCCGGCTGGCTTTTGCCCCAGGTCTTTGTCTCCGCCCGCATCCAGCGGATGGAGCGCAAGATGCCCAGCTACAACCTGGCGGCGGTGATCCGCACCCTCGCCTGGTTTCTCCTGGCGGCGGCGGTCTGGCTGGCGGACGACCTCTTGCTCTTGCTGGTGGTCTTTTTCGTCCTGTACGCCGTCGCCCGCCTGTCGGCCGGGCTGGCGGGGCTGGCGTTCTTTGACGTAGTGGCGAAGACAATCCCGGCCCGGCGGCGGGGAAGTTTCTTTGCCTGGCGGCAATTCCTGGGTGGCATGCTGGGACTGGGGGCCGGCTTGATCGTGAGGGCAATGCTGGACTATCCGGCTCTCCCCTTCCCGCGCGGCCACGCCGTTCTGTTCTTTCTCTACTGCGCGGTGATGGCCGTGGCGCTGGCGGCCTTTTCTCTCATCCGGGAGCCTCCAGGCGCGGTCGTAGCCGAGCGGGTGACGGTGGGGAAACAGTTGCGGCGGGCAGGGCGGCTCCTGCGGGCCGACCGGGTCTACCGTCGCTACATCGCCGCGATGCTCGTCATGGCGTTGGCGAGCATCGCGCTCCCCTTCTACGGCATCTATGCCAAGAATGTGCTGGGAGCACCGGAGGGCATGGTGGGGGTCTACGTGGCGACCCGTGTTGCAGCCCTGTTAATCTTCAACCTGCCCTGGGGCCGCCTGAGCGACCGGCGAGGGAACCGGATGGTGATGCAGTTGCGGAGTCTGGGCAGCGGGCTGGCGCCGCTTCTGGCATTGGTGCTGGTGGGGCTGGTGGCGCTCTTGGAGCCCCAGGGAGCCTGGCTCCCTTACCTGGCTCTCCCCCTGTTTTTCCTGGACGGCGCGATGCGTCCGGCCCAGATACTGACGGGCAGCAATTTCCTGCTGGAACTGGTCCCCGATGCCGAGCGCCCTCTCTACCTGGGGCTTTCCAACACGCTGATGGGGGTCGTCGTCTTGATCTCTGGGCTGGGTGGGTTGGTTGTAGACTTTTTTGGCTTTGCCGGCCTGTTCGCCGTATCGCTGGGGCTTTGCCTGGTCGGGTACGTGCTGGCTACAGGGCTGCCGGAGCCGCGCGAGACGGGGGGTTAGTCTCTGAACGCTTTGGAGGCCAGCAGATCGTTGTTCCAATAGATGACCCGCCCCTGGCCAAACTGCTGACGCCAGACGAGAGGGCGGCTACCATCGCCTGTGGTGGCGAGTACCTCGACGCCGTCCAATGTCACTGCATCCAGCGCCTTGATCTCGCCAATGTCCGGGGGGGCAGCCTTTCGGCTTTGTACAGGACAGGCCCTTCAGGACGCAGGAACAGGAGGAGGAGATAGAGCAAAGTGTAGCTGGACATCAGGGAGAAGAGATTGTAGATGCCGGTGAGAACCAGGATGTGGACGATGATAGTGGTGTAGAAACTCGTACGCACCACGTCGGCCCATACCCGGCTCTCTCTTCCTTCTCCCCGCCCTCCCCGAAATGGAGGGGAGTCCCTGGGGCAGCGCAGGAAAGATCTGGCGGGGCAGCAGGATAAAGATGGCCCAGAACCAGACCACGACTTTGGCCGTCGCAACGAGCAAATCTAGGACGTGACTTGATACCATTGCACCTGCCCTCAATAGGCAGAAACCTGGTTTCTTTCTCAGTAGGAAGAATAGTAATAATAATCCAACTCATTCATAATCCGCCAGGCGTACCAGGTGGATAGCGCCCCAAAGACAAAAGCGCCGGCCACCAGGCCAATGACACTGTAATAGTAGACCACGGTGCGGCTGAGGACAAAGCCGGCTACCAGGTTGACCATGAAACCCACGCCAATAGCCCGCAGGGCAAAGCGCGGACGTGACAGCGACAGAAAAAAAAACAGTGTTCAACAATCCCAGGGACAGGAAGGCATAGCCCACTATTCCCCAGCGGTACACGAAGGGCGTGATCACGTCGTCGCCCATACCGGCCCACGGCAGCGTTCGCAGCCAGTCCACGATGATGGTACTGACCACCATACTGATCGAGGCCACGATTGCCAGCAGAATTAATTGGCGCGCGTAAAAGACCTTGAACGAGCGGTTGTAGCGTGGAATATCGTCAGCGTCAACGCTCTCCTGGGTGGGGATGATAATGGTAGAGAATTCGTTGATGGTGTATTCCAGCATGGCGATGGTCATGATGAGGGAGATGAGAGCCAGGTCAATACCCGCCTCGTAGGCGCTGCGGAACCACAAGATGTAGGGCGAAGGCTCGCCGCCGGGCGAATACGGGGCTGACCAGCCGGTAATCCGGTCGAGGAACAAAAAGCCGAAATACAGCACGCCGTACACAAAGTAAGGGCTCACCGCCCAGGCGAGGATGGAGTAGCGGGGCAGCTTGGCCAGCTTTTGCGCCCCGGTCACGTTACGGGCCCGGCGCGCGAGGATCTGGTAACCCCACGAAAAGGCGAGGACGTTGGACGCAAAGATGCCAGTGGCGTGAGCAACGTAGATACCCCAGCCGGTGTAGGTCATGATCACCCACACCAGCACCCCACCGGTCACCGTGGTCAACAGAACAGCCAGGTATTGCTCCAGCATGTACAGCGTCGAGAGGTTGAGCCACAGGCCAGACAGCAGGACAAAGTACATGGTGCAGATAAGGGCCATGTCCTGCTTGAAGAAGGGAAAGATGAGGTTGGCGATATACATGAGGATGGCCACTATGAGAGTAAGGATGATGCCCGCCTGCATAAAGTTTTGACTGGTGCGCTTGGCCAGCAGGTAGTTTCCCTGCTTCCAGTAGAACATCCCTCGCCGGCTGATGGCCTGGGAGAAGCCGCCCGTGACGATGTAGCTGAGGATAGTGCCCACGGCGATGACTGTAGCCTGCCGCTCGCTGAAGAACAGCCAGGTCCACAGCGACGCACCCAGGGCAAAAAGCACAATGATCTGGGCGGTTATGGGCGCGGCGAAGAGACAGCCCTTGAAATAGAACTTGAAAAAGTGTCCAATCCGCTGCAGCCTCCCCAGCTCCCCCGAAGCGGGGGAGAGATTATCTGCGGCGATGCCGCGTTGCCGCGCCTGCCCGTAGATGTCCTTGGCCAGGGCGAACACGTTCTCGGCCCCAAAGTCGGTCTGGGCGTCCACGTCGCGCAACCCTATGCTTTCCAGAGTGGCGGCTACAGCTCGCGCATCTACCGGGATGCCGACGGTCTCGGTGATCACGTCCACCAACTCCGATTTGGCTTGCTCGATGGGGTCGATGATCTCTTGGTAGGACGGGCGCTGTTCCAACGCCGCCTGGCCTGCTATAGCTTGTTCAGCAATGGTCATAGGGTTCACTCCCCCATCTGCTGTGCTCTCTGTCCACCTTCACCTGCGCCAACCGCTGGTACGATTCCCAGTAGGCATTCACTGAGATCGCGGTGTTGTATTTGGCCAGCACCTCATTGCGGGCCTTGCGGCCCAGCGTCTGGCGCAACTCGTCGTTCTGGAGCAACTTGATCACACCCGCCGCCAGAGACTCGGGGTCGCAGGGCTTGCATACTATGCCAAAGCCCTCCAGCGCCTCCCGCACCCCACCTACGTCGGTAGCCACCACCGGTCGCCCGCAGGACATGGACTCTAGCATGGTGTAGGGGAAACCCTCGGAGATGCTGGACAGGATGCTGATGTCGCCCTCGACAAATATCTTGGCCGGCTCATTGTGGAAGCCGCCCAACTCGAACGTCCCTTCCAGCCCCAACTCGGCAATCAGCGCCCGGCATTTTTCTACGTAGGGCGGATCGGCGTTCAGCGAGCCGTAGACGATAAAGTGCACGTCGGGGATGGTCTGGCGGACGGCGGCGGCGGTGCGGATCATGGTCAAGATGTCCTTGAGGGGGAAGACGCGGGCCGCTGCCACCACTGTCGGACGGCCCTGGGTCTTTTGCGGCTTGGGCTCGGGCACAAACACGTTGGGCTTGACGCCGTTGTAGATGGTCAGCAGCTTTTCCTCGGGCACGCCGTACAGCTTTTCCCAGCGGCGGTTAAAGTTGCACACCGGCGAGACCTGGTCGGCGTAGGTGTAGCACAGCCGCGACATGTAGGCCGACAGGTTGATCAAGAATCGCTTGAGAAAGCAAGTCAAGTCAGTGGCCGAGACGTGGATGTACCGCTCACGGATGTACACGCCGTGCTCGGTCAGCAACATGGGTGTGCCGTATTCCAGCTTGGCGATTACGCTGGCCAGCCCGACAAAGGCGGCAATGGTGGCGTGAGTGACGTCGGTGTCGGGGATGGGCGCGTTCAGCACCATCAGCAACTTGTTCAACCAGCGCAGTGCAGTGGTCAGGTCGTAGAGGCAGGGCTGTTCTTCAGGCCGAAAGTTGTCTGCCTGGGGCTGCTCGCGGTAGGGACGCAGCATCTCCTCCTGAAAGACCTCCCACACCTGCTGGGCCTTAAAGCTCTCGACGTAGTCGTATTGTTGAAAGTAGTGATACAACTCGTGGATGGTGCGTCCGTCGGTCGCTACGTCCGGCTTGGTCTCTCCCATGCCTTGCAGAAAGCGACGAAAGAGGGGAATGAATTTCTCCTCGATGACCAAAGAAGTGGTCTCTTGCTTGCGCAGGTAGACCTTGGAGAAGGGCACATGGGGTAGGATGAACTCGGCCGGCTCCTCGGTGCCCCACAGCGGGACGTGGATGAGCTGCGATACGTTGGGCATCAGCTCGTACTTGAGTTCGACGTTGGGGTCACCGGTGATGGCGCAGATGTGATAGTCCACCTGGGGCAGCTCATCAATCAGAGTCTTGCACCAGGTAGAGACGCCTCCTCCGACAAAGGGGTAGGTGCCCTCGGTCTCGAACAGTACAGAGATACGCTCGTCGTTCATAGTCTCAACTTGTCATTTGCTTACTCAGTCTACCCTCTCGCAGGTTACGATGGGCAGCATTTGCAGGTTCAAATATTCGGTTCTGTCGCCGCCAAGCTCTAACCTGCGGGAGGGTGGGTAGTTGCCTCTCGCAAAGTAAAACTGAATACACTCCCCTGTCCCGCTTCACTCTTCACCCCTACCTGACCGCCGAGCTTTTCGACGATGCGCCGCACGATGGACAGTCCTAACCCGTGTCCTTTGGCCCGCGCCTGGTCGAGCCGCGTGAACGGGGTGAACAAGCGCGCCTGGTCCTCTGGGGTGAGACCGGGGCCGTTGTCGCGTACCCAGAAACACACTTTTCTCTCTACCTCCTCCTCCTCCCCACGAGTGGGACAGACTGAGGGGTGACTCGTGCCCAGTTCCACGCGCGGTGGCTGGCCGCCGTACTTTAGGGCGTTGCTGAGATAGTTTACCCATACCTCCTCCACCCAGGGGCCGTACCCCAGTGCCACCGGCCAGCGTTCAGGCAGGGTAATCTCGGCCTGGTGTTCCTCGATCAGATAAGCCAGACGCTCCTGGGCCTCGGCCACGATAGTTGCCATGTCCAATGGCTTCATCTCCACTTTCATCTTGCGCAACCCGGCCAACAGCAACAGTTCGTCAATGATGTTGCTCATCTTGCGCCCGCTCCGTATGATCGTGCGGAGACTGCGGTATCGCTCCTTCTCCGACAGTATATCGTGATTCTGCTCCAACACCTCGGCAAAGCCGACCATGTACCCCAACGGTCCCTTGAGGTCGTGGGCTGCGGTGTGGGCAAAGGCGTCCAGCTCCTCATTGCGCGCTTCGAGTTCGACAGTGTGCCGGCGCAGCATCTCGACCAGCCGGGCATTGTCAATGGCGATGGAGGCCGAGGTGGCCAGCGTCTCGACCAGGGCCAGGTCATCCTCGTCAAAGGCGTCGTACCATTTGTTCACCACCTCCAGCACGCCCACAACTGCCTTTCGAATCCGCAGTGGCACGGCGAGCAGCGAGGTCGTGTGAAAGCCGGTTTGTTCGTCAATGCCACGGAAGAAGCGCTCGTCGTCTTGTGTGTTAACGACGATGATGCTTTCTCCCTTGTGCGCCACCCAGCCGGCGATGCCCTGGCCGGGGCGCAGGCGCAGATTGACCGGAGAATGGTTCTGCTTGTGGTAGGAGGTGACCCGACAAGCCAGCCAACCTTCCTGTTCCTCGTCCCATAGCCAGAGCGAGGCCCCCTGTGCGCCGACGACCTCTGTGACCGTTTGCAACAACAGTTCGGCGACCTGCTGCAGGTCAAGCGTGGCGACGAGCTCCTGGCCCACCCGGTTGAGCAGAGCCAGCTCGCGATTGCGCCGGCGCAACACATTCTCCGTCCGCTGTCGCTCAATCGCATAATGCATGGCGCGTACCAGCAAGTTGCCGTCCACCTGCCCTTTGACCAGGTAGTCCTGCGCGCCCTCCCGTACTGCCTTGACTGCCAGTTGTTCATCGTCGAGGGCAGTCAGCACCACGATCACAGGCACCCCTGGTGGTTCAGTGAGTACCTTGCTGAGTGTATCGAGCCCCTGGCAGTCTGGCAGCCCGAGGTCCAACAGCACCACGTTTATGTCGCCCTCGGCCAGGCGCTCCAGTCCGGTCGAGAGGCGGTCGGCGCACTCTAGATCGAACGGGCCATTTTTTGCTTCGGCCAGCATCTCCCGAATGAGACGAACGTCCCCGGGGTTATCTTCGATCAGCAGAATCTTGAGGTGTCTGTCGTTCATCTTCTTATCATTTCGGGCCAGGATTTCCGCATGGGCTGGTGATGATACGCCGCTAACACTCAGAACAGGCTACCGCCGTCCGGGAGCAACGTCGGCGGGACTGGCTGACCGGCATCCTGGCGCTTTTTTCTCTCACACTCTTCAAAGTCGCCTTTGCAGTACTGGCCGACGTACTTTGACGTTTCTGCGGAGGAACGCTCGAATATCGGGCAGGCAGCAAAGTGCGGGCAGGTGAGGCCCGACGCAACTGTGAACTCGGATACGATCTGTTGCAGGCTATTGGCCATCTCTGCCAACATCTGTGCGGAGTTGGCCACCTGTTCCATCGAAGTCACCTGTTCCTCGATGGAGGCTGCGATCTCTTCGCTGGCGGCTGCATTCTCCTCGGCCACGGCTGCCATCTCGTTCACCGCGCTCACCATTGTCTCCGATACTTTTTCTTGCTCTTTCGTCGTCGCCGCCGTTTCCTGCGCCAGTGCTGCCGTGTGGGCCGTTCCCTTCTGCGCCTCCCCCATCGCCGCCAGCACCTCCCGCAGGCTATCTCCGATCTGCTGGCTCAGCGCGGCGATCTCTCCCACCGAAGCCGCCGAATGTTCCGCCAGCCGCCGCACCTCGTCGGCCACCACCGCAAAGCCCGCGCCGTGCTCCCCGGCCCGCGCTGCCTCGATGGAGGCGTTCAGCGCCAGCAGGTTGGTCTGGTCGGCGATCTTGTCCACCAACGCCACCACGCGCTTGATCTCGCCCAGTTTGTCGCTCAGGGCATCTACCACCTGGGCCGAGTCTTGCACCAGCTTCTGGGCCTGGGCCGAGGCGTCGTTGGACTGGTGGGCGTTGGCGGCGATCTGGCCTGTCGCAGTGGCCAGTAACGCCGCAGAGCGAGATGCCTCTTCCGCCCGGTGTGCTTGAGTGGCCGCCCCCTGTGCCATCTCACCGGTAGTCACGGCCACCTGCTCGGAAGCGGTGTTCATCTGCTTCATCATCGCCGTCAGTTCCTCGCTGGAGGCGGAGAGCTGCTGTGAGGTCTCCGCGGTCTGATCTAGCAGGTGGCGTAGGTTTTCGACCATCTGGTTAAAGGCGGCGGCCAGCACGCCCATCTCGTCGCCAGGCTTGACATCAACGACCACGTTCAGGTCGCCGCGGCTGACGCTCTCGGCTGCTGCGCTGAGGAGGTAGATTGGCTCAAGAACCGACCTGGCTGTGTAGAATCCCACGCCAAGAGACAGTACCAGGGCGACGATGATGGCCACCCACACTGCCTGGATGCCGACTACTTGGACCCTGTGTACGTTCTCCTCTACCTCGGCCAATTCGCTCATGTGTACGGCCACGTGATCCTTGAGGACAACCGCCAACTCTTCTGTTTCGGTGTGCATCTGGCGCTGGGAGTCCGCTACTTTGGCCCGCGACCCACCAGCTTTCACCGCATCCATCACTTGCTCGGCCAAACTGATGATGCGCCTGGCTCGGTCTTCCATATCCTGAGCTACTCGACTTTCCTCTTCCCCGATGTGGATTTCGTGCGCTGTGTGTTCTGCCGTGTTCTTCTGAATGCGCGTGATGGCCTCCATAGCGCGTTCCTGGTGCGTGACGTCCCCGGTGCTTACAATCTCGTCCACTTTCACCAGAAGAGACGCAACCGCAGCTTCCGTCTCCAGCATGGACAGCGCGCCCGGAATGACATCTTTTTGCAACAGGGAAAACTCTTCGCTGATGTTGTAGTAGGTATGCAGCGAGAAGAAGCCCGAACCAAACACGACAAGGGCAACTGCCAGGAAGCCCAGCGTGAGCTTTGTGCGCAGTTTCATTCTCAAACCCGTTTTTTCCGCCTGGGGATGGGTATCCCTATCTTTCCCCGGAGGGGATGCCACAGAGTTTTCAATCTGGATTGCCATTCAATTCCTCCCCAAAAGTTCTCACCAAACCTTTGCCAGGATTCTCCCGTCTCAGCTACCCTTGCGAAGGTTGCGAATGGCCTTCGTCGCCGGGGCAACTTTTGGTAGGCAAAGACACTTTTGGCCCGCAAGTTCTCACCAAACCTTCGCAAGGGTTTCTTCATACCTGATCGAGTAGCGGCTCCAGGTAATCAAAGTTCAACCGCAGGATGTCTCGCTGGTCGGTCAGGTTGGGGGCCAGAGGCTCAATCTTGCCCATCGCGCGCAGCCCGTCACTGATCATCATGGTGATGACGTCCGTGAGTTCGTACTCGCCCCGGCTCGAAAGTTCGACGCAGGGCAGGTAGTCGGGCAGGAACGGCGGGTAAATGTGCAGCGGCGCTCCGGCCACGTCGCTGGGAGCGGTGCCGGGCGCGGGCTTCTCCACGATGCGGATGATCTGGCCTCCTTGCTCCGGCGGCACCGTGTCGTCCGGCACGAACGCCACCGAACTGGTGGCAGACAGCTGTTCCAGAGGTACGCGCTTGAGGCTGATGCTCAGGTCGGCGCCTGTCTGCCGGTGGAACTCGACCAGCCCGCCGATGTGGTTTGGCCCAAAGGCGGTGTCCCCGGCCAGCACCATCGTCTCGCCGCTCATGAAATCCAGCGCCTGCATCACGGCGTGGGCTGTTCCCAACCGCTCCTTCTGCTCCCGGTAGGTCAGGTTCACGCCATAGTCGCTGCCATCTCCCAGGAAATGGCGCATCTTGTCCGCCAGGTGGCCGACGATGATCAGCACGTCGCTGATGCCGGCGGCCTGCAGGTTGGTCAGCAGTGTGCCGATGACGGGCTGCCCGCCGATGGGAAGCAAGGGCTTGGGCACCCACTCGGTGATGGGGTGCAACCGTTTGCCCTTGCCTGCGGCCATGATGATCGCTTTCATACGCTTGCTCCTCTCTGCATCGCCAGCGTGGCGTCAATCAGCTCGTACAGGCTCCCGGCGTGCTCAATGTTCTTGAGCGACTCGGCAAACTGGAGGTGGGCCGGGTCGTTGACGCCCAACGTCTCCTCCAGCGTCTCTGGGTCGGCGTCCTTGACTTTGACGATGCGTCTCACGCCGCTGTCTGGCCCGCGCACGATGCGGCCAAAGTCGGGTGGGTTATCCAGGATCATGGTCAGGATCGTTCCCTTGATGTCTCCACTGCAGCCGTCAATCAGACTCTGGACGGTGTTGGGGTTGGTCAAAGGCATGTCGCCGTACAGGACGACAACTTTGCCATCAAACACGCAAGTTGAGGAGTCCAACACCCTGACCACGCGAAATCCCAAAGAGCCTCACTTTTCATAGAATAGCCAGTAGGTGTTGATGAACCGTTCCTGTCCCTTGCCCACGTCGGTGCCGCCTGTGGGGATGCCCAGAGTGTGCACCTCTCCCCGGTGGCGGACGGCGATGGAACTGGAACCGCCGCCGTCCAGCGCGTAGGCGTGTTCCGCGCCCAGGTCGAGCGCCAATTGGGCCAGTTCTCCAAAGGTCATACCGCCGCTCTCCTGGGCCGTGCCGTACCCCATCGCCGCCCCAGAGATGACCCCGATGGTCAACAGCCCGTCGCGCAGCATCATGAAACTGCGGGCGGCATCGTAGCTCTCCACGGTGCGGGGCAGGAAGAAACTCATCACCGTGGAGTCCTGTTCGCCAAAATCCTCGGCCACAAAGTCAATTGCCATCTGCCCTTCGCGCACCAGGTGGGGGCCGCAGGCCATGGCCTGAACCACCCGCCCGTAGGAAGCGGGCAGGTTGTTGCTCACGGTGAGCAGGCCCGGCTGCTCCACGATGGAGTCGTCAACCCAGGTGGCGTCCTGGGCGGGCAGCGAGAGGACAAAGCCGGTGAAAGGAATGGGCAGCCCTCCCTCCCGCGCCACGGCAAAAACCTGCCCCTTGGCGATGGCCAGATCCACGTGCGTGTCGCTCGCCTCCGTCTCTGCGCCGAAGACGGAGTTGTAGAAGCAGGGGACGCCGTCCTGCTTGGGCGTGTTGACCGTCTCCCAGGTGAGACGGTGCCCGGCCAGGGTCACGGCGGTGGCGAAGACTTTCTCGATGGCGATCTGCCCGTTGGCGGTGACGATCAACGCGGCGCGGTTGAAGGCGGGTGGGCAGAGTTCCTGCCCGTCGCTCACGAACCAGCCGATGGGGTCGCCAAAGAAGAGGCCGGGGACACGAGCGGCGTCTATGCCCAGCGTGATGGCGTTGATGTGGTGGCCGTAGTCGTAGTAGTGATTGCCGTTGATGCCGGCCAGCGCCCCGCTCTCGCGTACCTTGTGGCTGAGTTGGATGAGGCCCAATTGCTGGAAGGTATCCCGTCCCGGCCGGCTGCCGGTGCGCTGGAACTCGGCAAAGATGGAGGCGACCTGGTAAGAGAGCAGGGGCGTGACCTCGGCCGTGGCCATGCGGGCCTGGATGTGCACCCGGGCCGGGTCTATCTCCACCAGGTCAGCGATCACCGGCTTCTTGCCCGTGGTGGTCTCTAACTGTTCTTCGAGGTGGGTGTGGCGCAGGCCGCTATCCAGGCGGCGGGTGCGTCGCCGGCCCCGACCGACGGTCATCAATTCCACCGAGAGGGGGGACTGGGGCACCAGATCGTCGCGGTCCAACGCGGCGAGCATCTCTTTGCGCCGGGCCGATGGCAACCGGTCGAGAATTGCCTCCAACGTCGCGTCCGGCAGCAGGCGCAGCAGCGAGAGGGTGGGGGGGGACTGCAGGTCGAGCGCGGCAACGATGCCGGCCGAGACCTGGGCGAAAGGCTCCCGGCGCGGGCGCCGCTCTCCGTCCACCAGGCGAAAACCCAGCAGTGTGTCCGTATCAAACCCGCGCAGCAGGTCGGCGGCCAGCGCGGGCTCCGAAGCGGCGACGGCGGTGAGCAGCGTGGCGGCCGTGGGAGCGTCCAACTCTGCCAGCGCAGCCGCCGCAGTGTCCGGCGCGGAACGGGTGAGGGCAAAAGCAGCCTGTTCGACGGATGACTCTGTCAGGTGCAGGCGGGCCCGGCGTCCGCTGAGGCCGGATAGGGGGCCGGTGTTCAGGTGGCGTAGGCTGGTCGCCAGCCGGTCTTGCAGGGTGGGGGGCAACCGCTCCAAAATCACCGTCTGGTCCTGCCGGTGGAGATGGGAAAGCATACGGGCAGCGCGGGCTTTGGCCACGCATCCGCCATCCTCTGCGATGTTCGCCAGCAGGGCCACGGCCGTGTCCAGGTCGGCTGCCATCAGCAGCCGTCCCTGGGTGTCTACCTCCATCTCGCGCACCAAGCGGGCCAGGGAGGCCGGATGGACGTGGGCCAGCAGCGGCCTCAGAGCTGCCTGCGGGATGTGAGGCAGGGCGCGGGCCATCTCTAGCGGGGCGTCCACGCCCAGGCTCATCGCCTCGACGATGGCGGCGGCCCGTTCCGGGCGCATAGCGGCCAGGATGGCAGCGGTGCGCGCGGGCTTGACGCGGGTGTAGTTGTTGAAGAGGGCGCGACGCGCCTCGGTTGGGGTCAGTTCGTCGAAGACAGCGCCGGCCACGTCGCCCGGCAGCGCAGCCAGCAACGGAGGAACACGGTCCTCGTAGGGACGCATCACGTTGCGCCGCCGCAGGTCGTCCTCGTGGGCCATGAGCGACCGCAGCCAGTTGGCCGCGCCTGCCAGGTCGCCTGCTGCCACTAGATTTGTCGTCTCCTTAACCAACGTCTCCAGACTGGCGGTTTCTACATTCGCTCTGTCCACGCTACTCATTCTTCCCTCCTGAAGACCAGCCAGTATGTGTTGATGTACCTTTCCTCTCCAAAGGGCACATCAGAGCCGCCGTTGGGCACATTGAGCACGCGCGAGTCGCCGTTGTGTTTTCCATCCTCTCTTTTGTCGAGGGCGACCAGCGTGCTCGAACCGCCGCCGTCGAGCCCTACCGCCTGCTCGCCGCCCAGGCTGACCACCAGCCGGGCCATCTCGCCGAGGGTCATGCCAGCGCTGACAGGCGGACGGCCGCTACCCAGAGCGGTGCCGGAAATGGCCCCCAGCACCAGTTGACCATCGCGCAACATCGCAAAACTGCGGGCGGCGCGGAAAAAGTTCGCTGCTCGGGTCAGGGAGAGCGGCAACACGGTGGTATCCTTCTGGCCAAAGTGCTCCAGGTCAAAGTCCAGCTCTACCTCTCCGTCTCGCACCAGTTGCGGACCGCAGGCCATCGCCTCGACGACGGGGCCCAGGTGCGCGGGCAGGTCGGTCTCGAAGGTGGCCGAGTCGCCTACGCGCAGGTTGCCCAGTAGTTCGTCCGCGCGCGCCTGGGGGATGGAGAGGACGGCTCCCCAGAGCGGCATGGGCTGTCCGCCGCCTCGACTGATAGCCTGAACCTTGCCTCGCGTGATGGTCACGTCTACGACGGCGGGATTGCTCGGCGCGCGCTGTCCCACGACGGTGTTGTACAATACGATCTGCTCCGGCGAACGGCGAGCGTTGACCGCGTCCCAGGTGATCCAACGCTCGGCCAGGCGCAGACGGCCTACAAAGACGCGGTGGATGTGCGGCTGGCCGTCGGCGGTGACGAGCAATGCCCCGCGATTGAAGACAGGGGGTACGCCGGTGATACCGCCGCTCACGAACCAGCCCGCCAGTTCGCCAAAGGCCAGACCAGGCACGGTGGCCAGGTTCAGCCCCAGGTCGTAGGCATCGAGGCAATGGCCGTAGTCGAAGTAAAAGCCGCCGTTGATGCCAGCGATGGCGCCGCTGGACGCCACTACTTCACTCAGGCGCACCAGCCCCAGCCGGTCGAAGAGTGCGCTGGCCGGAAGCTCGTCGGTCCGGGAACGCGATCCCATCTGGGCCAGTACCTCGGTGATGGAAATGGGGTCGCTCTCGCCGATGGCGCGGCAGGCGGCCAGCCGCACGCGAGTCGGATCCATTGCCAGCAGATCCACCCGCAGTGGCCAGAACTCTATCCCGAATTCGCCGAAGGAACCGGCCTCGGTCTGCAATTGGCCCTCCATACACGTCCAGCGCAGGCCGGCGTCGAGGGTGTGGTCCTGCACCTTCTGCCAGAGAGGCAGGGGGCGGGGAGATGGTTCGGAACACTGGCGTCGTGGAGGTGGCTTGCCTCCTCGTAGGGGGGGCTGGGAGGGGTAGAGAAAGGTCATTTCTGGGGAAAGGTGGTGCAGCAAGGCGTGGGCCTGGCGTCGTCCGTCTTCGTCGTTGTGCAATGCTTCCAGCAGCCGGGTGACGGTGGTTGGGCTGGCGTGGGCCAGCCAGGTGGCCGCTTGCTCTGGATGGGGCGCTTGGAAAGATTCGAGGAGCAGGTAGCGGGCGCTGGCCCTGTCCAGCCGGTCCAGCAGCGCGCCGAGGTTCGCTGGCGACAATCGTTGCAGCCGGGGCATCACCCGGCTCTGATAGGGTCTCAGCCGGTTCGTCGCCGCCAGGATCCGCTCCTGGGCGATCAGGTCGCACAAGTGACCCAGGTCTGGCCCGACGGCCTGGGGCGGAAGGGATGCCGGTGTATGGCGTGGTTCAATTCCAGTCGTCATCTGTTGCACAAAAGCTCCTCACGGCCTCATCCACTGTGTCGTGAATCTCAAAGGCCCGGTACAGCCGCGTCACCTCGAAGACGGTCCACACGCGGCGTTGCAGTCCGGCCAGGCGCAGCTCGCCGCCACGATGGTGGATGGCGTGAGCCAGCGCGATGAGGGCGCTGAGGCCGGTGCTATCCACGAACTCGACGGGGCGCATATCTAGCACGACGTTCGGCACGGCGTTTGGCGGGGTCTTGCGCCCGCTGCCTGCTTCGCCGATGGCTGCGTCAACGGCGGCGCGAAAATCGTCTGCGTTGGTGGCCTCCAGCGCCACTGATTCTACTGCCGGTGCGATGACCAGTATCTCTCCGCGTGTCTGTATGCTCAGTTCCATCGCACCTCCTGGTAGATGTTCTCGATTTGCTGAACGACCGACGACCAATCGTAGCGCTCGACTGCCAGTTGCCGGCAGCGTTGGGCCACCTGTCTTCGCACCTGGGGCTGGCTGAGCACGGAGAGTAGAGCCGGCACTCGCTGCGCCAGGTCGGCCGTCAACGTGTCCGGGTCGTGGCGCACGCGGGCCATTCGCCCTATCGGCCCCAGTGCCTGGCCAATCTCGTCCAGGATGGAGATCAAGCCGCCGTAGGCAGGGGCCATGGGCAGCACGCCGCTGGCCAGCGCCTCGAGGGAGACGAGTGGGAAGGCCTCCCTGACCAGCGAGGGGATGACGATGAGTGTCGCCTGTCTCACGTGGCGGGCCACATCCCTGGGCGGCAGGTAGCCGGTGAAGGTGATGCGCTCCTGCAGGCGAGCCGTCTGAGCACGGGCCAGGTAGTCGCGGTCCACGGTTTCCCAGAAGCGGGTGACGTAGGGGATGAAATGTCCTTCGTGGCTGATGTCGCAGGCCTGGTACAAGGCGTACCTGGCTGCGGTCAGGTCCCCCCTGCTCAGGGCGGCAACGATCATCTCCATAGGCTCGCGCGTGGCGCCATTCCCCACCATCAGCAGTCGTGCATGAGGGGCGCGGGTCAGGATGATCGGCGCGGCTGCCAGCAGGCAGTGAGCGCCTTTCTCCAACGAGAGCTTGCCCACGTAGACGATGGTCTGAGGCTGAGGTTGCGTGGAGCGATGGCGCGGCAGGCGTGGGCCGGGCCACGGGATGAACGGCGGGTACGTCGAGCGGGTTTGGATTGTTGTTGGTGTGATCAT
>JAUXFI010000056.1 GCA_030620125.1 Anaerolineae bacterium | reverse complement strand
GAGCAGATAAATGGACAGGATTTACAGGATGAACAGGATAAAAGCAAGAAAAAATCCTGGAAATCTTGTTAATCCTGTCCAAAAATGAGACGTTTATCTAGAACTGAACAACCCTGGTAAGGTAGATATGTTTGCTGGTACGCCCGGTGTACCTGCGGCCTATGCAGGCCGTGGGCGCACGAGCATCCAGACAAGTATCACCAGCAACACCACACCGGAAGAAACACAGCACGGGCATGGGAATGAGGGAAACTCGCTGACGGGAGAAGGACTGGACGTTGGCAACGCTGCGGTGGGGGTGATTGGTGCCGGAGTCACGGTAGCGGCAGGTTGCCCTCGGGGCACAGTGGGCGGCAGGGGAATAGGTATGATCGTCACCGGGGCCAGCATCATTGGCGTGGGGATCGTATCCACCGGATAGCCCAGCCACTCCCGCCAACCCATCTCAAACTCGATCAGATCCATACCGAGCACCAGTTGCAGTGTTTCCTCCATCGGATGGTTGTCGGCCAGCGTCAGGATCACCTCGCCCAGTTTCTCCTCTCCATAGGCGTCGGCGATGAAGGCAACCAGGCTGTACGTCTCGGCGTACCAGAGATGAATGGCGTCGTGGGCCAGGCCACTGGCCTGCGTGCCCATGTGCCGCAGTGGGATGAGTTCGCCGTCGGCGGCCGCCTCCGTAACGAGGGCCATCTCGTAGCTGTGGTCGGTGCGCTCGTTGTAGACGGCGATGCCCTCGTTGAACCAGGTGGGCACCCGCACCCACGTATCGCGGAAGACCTCGTTGTACAAGACATGCGCCAATTCGTGGGGCACCACGTCGTAAGTGAGCCATTCCTGGTTAGTGCCCTGCTGGACCGTGAGGCCGGAGAATGCCTGTCCACCGACCCAATCCTGGCAAGAGTTGGGGGCATAGAAGGCGCAAAAATCGCGGTGGTTGTTGTAGATGACGATGCGGGCCAATCGCTCGGTCGTGACACCGGTGACAGCAGCGACGTGATCGTACCCCTCGACGGCGGCCTCGAACAACGTCTCGCCAAAGTCGGCTGGCCGGTCGTACCAGTAGACGATGACACGTTCGTTGCCCAATGACTGCCAGTCGTGGGTGTGGTCAACGTACTCGGTGCGCTCCGGCGTGGTGACGAGCTCGCTCCCGGCGCTGTCGGTGACGTGCCAGTAGTAGGTAATCTCGGTAAACGGTGGCACGGTCTCGCCGATCGTGTCCCAGACGTGGGTGAGCGTCACTTTGGCAGCAGGCGTGAACGGTTCGGGAAGGCCAATCCTCTCCGCCTCGTCCCATCCGAGTTGGTAATGGACAGCAGCATCCACAATATCCCCGGCATCACTGCGCACCTGGATGGTAAAGGTCAGGTCGTCGGGAAAATGGCTCTCGACCGCCTGAGAGACAACCTGGATACCAGGAAGCGGCGCGGCAGTGACCGGCGCTACAAGCAAGGTAATGAAAACGAAAGAGAAGACTATCCTCGACATCTGACGGTATTACGCATTACGCCAAGTATCCTACATCAAAAGTGCGCCAAAGGCAACTCTGCTCCACACTAGCGCAAGAGCACGAACAACAACGTCTGAATCAAGCCATAGCAGATCGCGAACACAAAGAAGGCCCCCAACAATGGTTTCTCATCTCGCTTTCGCACAGCCAGCATCGCCACCAATAGCGCGATAGCGGCCGTGGCAAGCGGCGCAGTCCATTGGAGTGCCGGAGACATTCTGCTGCGATGAGGATAGAGCAGATACGTGCTTGTCACTTCTAGCACCACGGCAATACCGAGGGCCACCCACGCTCCCGGCACCGTCAGGCTCTCGCGTCCAGTGACCAGATGATAGACGAGCAACCACCCCAGAGGAACCAAAGACCAATAGATAGGCAGCACCGGCATCAGCCCTACCGCCAAGAAGAGCTTTATAGCAAAATCCAGTGCGCGATCGGTCACGTCCCACAAGGTCAGGGCGTTGTAGACCTCTTTCACCCCGGCGGCAGTGCTGGCGTAGGCCACGCGATAGATGCCAAAGTCCCCCGTCTCCAACCATGACAGGTAAAGATCGCCCTGTGCATCCACCGCCAGGCTCGGCTTGATGGAAGGACGCTCCGAAGCAGTGACGATATACTGGTCATCAGGCCAATCACCCTGGGCGTATTGCGCACTCAGAACGTGCAATGCGATTGGGTTGGCTACCTGAACCCATGGAGATGGGGATGAGATGGGAGAAACGTCCCTGGCATAATCCCCTGGCGACTGCTCGCCGCGCAAGGCGATAACACCAATCTGAAGCTGCGGGCCGCCTGGCGTCATAACCGTCTCGCTCAGAGCGACCAACTGCGTCTCGTGCTGGCCGCGCACAGCCCAAGGACTCATTGGGTTGCCACCTCCGTCTAACTGCAGGTCTCTAACCTTCTTCTGGCGCGGTATCTCCAGGGGGAAGAAAGCGTATTGGGCACTGGAAACGACATCTCTCAAGTCCTGAACGACCCATAGAATGTAGCCAGTGCCGGTATCAATGCCGACGTCAAGGCTTTGCACAAACTGACCACCACGCAGAAAAACACTGCTCATCTCTTCCGGCTGGCTCAGGTTGTTCCGTTCTGGATCAAAAGAGGCATAGTAGATCGCCCTCAATCTTGACCCTGTATTCTGTAGCCAGGCAAGATGAAAGATGCCCGCCTGATCCACTTGCACGCCGACATCCCTGCCGTCCTCGACCAGCAGGACAGGCTCGCCCTGCATCTCCCCCTCGGCGCTTAGAGTGACATGGTAGATGCCCGCCTGACCGGCCCAGAAGACCTCAACCTCACCCCGGCGGTTGAAAGCCAGGCACGGGGATCGGGCTTCGTCTCCCACCGGTGAAAGGAGGAGCGGACCAGCCTGTACCGAAGCGGCGTCATCCAACTGGGCATAGGTCAGGAGCGAGCGACTCCCGCCCGTCTCCCGCCAGATGAGATGGATCTCGTCTTCTGATCCCACGAGGAGGCGCGGCTCTCGTGGGACATCCGTTCCCAATGCAGGCGTTCGCTCCGCCACGACCCGTCCCCGCGTTCCCAACCGCACTACACGCAGCCGATTATCGAGATCAACCCAGGTCAGAAACGCCCCACCATCTGAGGCGGCCTGAATATCCACCCGGACGTTCACCGGCGTCGCGCCGAGGAGCCGCCCCCGGCTCCACTCCTCCGAGGCACAGGCCGTCATCAGCGGGATATAGGTGTAGGCCCACCCGATCAGGGCGACCACGGCCAGCAGTGCCATTCCGATGACGATCCAGTAACCCCACCGCTTCATAACGCACCTACTCCGCTTCCTCACACAAAAAAACGGGAGGTACGTCCGATTTCCTCGGCTCGTACCCCCCGTCGTTCGCGGCAATCGAGTACTCTACGCAGCCGCGGCCGCTGGTTCAGGCGCTTTTTTCTTCTTCTTCTTCCGGGCCGCGCGGACCAGCGCAGAACCCCGCATCGTCGGGTCTAGCGCGTCTCGCAGGCCATCGCCCACAAAGTTGAAAGCCAGCATGGTAAAGATAATCGCCAGCCCCGGCCAGATGGTCAGGTGGGGCGTGGAGCGCAAGCCTCTCCAGCCTTCGTTTATCATCTGCCCCCAACTGGGGTACGGCGGTGGGACGCCCAGGCCGATAAAACTGAGCGTGGCCTCGGTGAGGATCAGGCCGGGAATGCCCAGCGTCAGCGACACGACAGCCGGGCCCAGGCTGTTGGGCAGCAGGTGGCGGGAGATGATGCGGGCCGGGCCAGCGCCGACCATCTCCGCTGCCAGGACGTACTCTTTCTCCCGCAGAGACAGGAACTGCCCTCGGATCAGCCGGGACATCCCCATCCACCCCACGACGCCGATGGCAATGAATATGTTGATCATGCCCTGGATGGCGCTTTCCGAGGGCAGGACCACCATGATCAGGATGATAAAAAGAAGAGTGGGAAAGCCATACATCACGTCCACAAAGCGCATCATGAGGTTATCCGTCTGACCGCCCTTGTAGCCGGCGATGGCCCCGTAGGTCATGCCGATGATCAACGAGGTCAGCGAGCCGACGATGGCGACGGTGAGAGAGATGCGCGTGCCCCACCAGACCCGGGTGAAGACATCTCGCCCCAGCTTGTCGGTACCAAAGATATGGTCGGGCCACCGCGGGGGGATGCGGGTATTATCGTAGTCAGCCTCCCGGTAACTGTAGGGAGTGAGAAAGCCCGCGGTGACAAAAGCGAAAGCCAGCAGGCCGATGAACAGCAGCCCGGCCAATGCCATACGGTTGCGCAGCAAACGCCGCCAGGCGTCCTGCCACAGGCTCACACCCCGCTCGGAAAACTGTTCCTCTTCCTCTCGCCTACGTCGCTCAGAAGCAGTCTCAACCATCATTCACTCCTTTTATTACAAATTTAAGATTTACTGATTCGCCGATTCGCTGATTCGCCGGCTCGCTCTAGTCAAACCGGATACGCGGGTCAATAAAACCGTAGCCAATGTCCACGATCAGGTTGAACACCACCAGTAATATTGAGTAGAGCAGGATCGTGCCCATAATCAGGGTATAGTCCCGGTTGGTGACCGCACTGACGAAGAACTTGCCGATGCCGCCGATAGAAAAGACCCACTCCACCATGAACGAACCGGTGAGCCAGGCAGCCATCATCGGCCCCAAGACGGTGGTCACCGGGATGAGGGCATTCTTTAACGCGTGGCGGACGATCACGACCTGTTCTGTCAATCCCTTGGCCCGGGCGGTGCGGATGTAGTCAGCGCGGATGACCTCCAGCATGCTGGCCCGGGTCAGCCGGGCGATGATGGCCATGCCGGCGGTACCGAGCGTGACGGCCGGCATGATCACCTGCTTCCAGTCATCCCCCCAGCCGTAGGTGGGTAGCAACTCTAGCTTCAGGGCAAAGACCAGGACCAACACGATGCCCAGGAGAAAATTGGGGACGGAGACTCCCAACATCGAAACGAACATTGCGCCATAGTCCACCGAGGTGTTCTGCTTCAGGGCGGAGACGATGCCCAGGGGAATGCCGGCGAAGAAGGCCAGAGCGATGGAAGCCAGCCCTACCTGCACAGAGACCATGATCGGCGACAGCATCAGGAAACGCTTGATGGTCTCAAACCGCTCTCCCCAGCCGATAGAGATGTAGCCTATGACCTCCCCGTTGGTCTTTACCACCAGCGTCTCGGTGTCGAACATACTGGGAGGCTCGGCAAAGGTCATCGAACTGGCCGCCGTGCCAAAGGTGGCCCTGAGCTGCCCCCGTAGCACATCCACCATATAGTTAGGGCCAAAGAGCATGTCGTTGACCGTCCGGCCAGAATTCCGCAGGGAGGGGCCAAAGTCAAAGTGGAACAGTAGCCGATCCATATAACTCAGGTACTGCTGCCACACCGGCTTGTCGAGCCCGTACTTGGCCTCCATGTTGGCCCTGATCTCTGGCGGAACCGGCCGGCCCGACGCGCTCGCCGAGAAGGGGCCTCCCGGCACAAGTTGCATCATCCCAAAAGTGACGACGCTGATCAGGAACAGCACCGGGATACCCCACAGGATTCGCTGAACGATAAGCCTTTGCATATCTGCAACCTCCTAGTTTGTCAATCCTGCCAATTCACGACTCTAAAACCTCACAAATCCAGTCACGAATCTATGCGCGTTATTCGTAGCTTTGTAGACTCGTGACCACACTTGTAAACAGGCGGCTCCGCCTTTTTTTGGGGGAGCCTGGGGCTCCCTCGCGGGAACCCCAGGTCTCTTTCATCCCGGTAGCCCAAAGGCTACTTCGGTCACACTAGTTGTTGCACTCGTCGAGGGTGTCCAGGTAAGCGGCCCACTCGATGATGGCGACGTTGACGCTGATGCCGAGGTTACTCTCCCACTGCTCGGCAACCGCTTCGACGACGTCCTCGTTGCCCCGGTTGAACCACAGGTTGATGGAGATGTCACCCGCCTCTTCAATGCCGTCCATCTCGGCTATCGCCGCATCCAGGTACCCCAGCGCGGCATCCACGTCGAAATCGTAGCCGACGTTGCCACAACCCTGGTAGCCCGGAATCTCCGGCGGGATCACGCCACAGGCATCAATGCGCCAGGGCATCTCCAGCACACTGTCGAGGATGGCTCGCTTGTTCACGGCGGAGGCCAGGGCCTTGCGGAAGTTCAGGTTGTCCGTGGGCGGACGCAAAAAGTTCAGACCGAGGTAGTAAACACCGGGCCGAGGCGTGCGCTGGAAGTGATCCGGCATTTCCTCCAGGATGCGTACCAGTTCCTCAGAAGGATAGCCGCCGACGTCCAGTTCGCCCCGCTCGTAAGCAGCCAGTGCGGTGGCGTCCTCGACGATGATGGGGAACTCGACCTTCTCGATGGTCACGTCGTCAGCGCCCCAGTAGTCGGGGTTCTTCTCGATGACCACATAGTCCTCGTGCGCCCACTCGGTCAGCAAGTACGCGCCGTTCCCCACAAAGTTCCCCGGTTCGGCCCACTGTTCGCCATACTGCTCGATGACGTCCAGGCGGACGGGGTAGGTGGTGGAGAAGGCCAGCACCGTGTCAAAGTAGGAGGACGCCTCCTCCAGCGTGATTTCCAGCGTCAGGTCGTCAATGGCCTTTACGCCCACGGTGGAGGGGTCGTCGGTCTCGCCGGTATTAAAAGCCTCAGATCCCGCGACGGGGTACATCAGCCAGGCGTACTCGGCCGCCGTCGCCGGCTCCAGCAGGCGGATGAGCCCATCCGCATAGTGCTGCGCGGTCACAAGCTCGCCGTCCGACCAGGTGGCGCCTTCACGCAGTTTGATGGTGTAGACCTTGCCGTCGTCCGACACCTCGTAAGAGACAGCGCCGGCAGGCTGGATCAGGCCCTCACCATCGTACTCGTAGAGGGCATCCATAATCTGGTGCTGGATCAGGTGAGAGGTGGTGTCGGTGGCGGTGTTCACGTCCAGCGTGGGCGGTTCGGTGCCAATGCGCACCCGCATCGTGGTCTGGCCCTCGGGCAAGCGCCAGTGCTTGTAGGGCGGTGAGCCAAAAGGCGGGAACACGGCCTCGATGTCGGGCAGCAACAGCGCGGTCCGGTCGTAGTGGAAGATGGGGACGACCGCCGCGTAGTCGGTCATCATAATGTTCTCGGCTTCCTGCCAGTAGCCCATGCGGGTGTCAAAGTCAAACTCCACCAGCGCCTGGTCCACCAGGGTGCGAAAGTCCTCGTCGTCCCAGAAGGTGTACTGGAACGGGGAGTCGGGGTGGAAGACGACGTTGAGCATGTTCTCGGCGTCGGAATAGTCCATTACCCAGCCCATGCGGTAGGCGTTGTAGGTGCAGCCAGCGCCCAGTCCTGGTTCCTCTGGAACCGCCGTTATCTCGACGATCTTTTCGACCTCAACCTCGACTACCTTCTCGACCTCGACCTCGACCTCCACGGGCGGCACGGTAATCTCGACGGTCTTGATGACCTCTTTCGGCGCGCAGGCCGCGAGCAACAGGCTCACCGTCATCACAACGGCGGCAAGCAGATACCACTTTTTAGCTAACATCTTTCTCCTCCTAGAATTTGGGTAGGTTTTCTCACACGTACACTTTTACAAACTATGCTCTCACTCTCCCGATACATCACCTCCTTTCGCCGGTGTGTTGGTAGGTTGGTAAATTGGTTTCGTGCCTCGCAGTCTACCAATGTACCAGTTTCCCAATTTACAAATCCACCGATTATTTGACCAGGTGGCAAGCGCAAAAGTGGCCCGGTTTTACCTCGACGAACTCGGGCTCCACCTCAGAACAAGTATCTATAGCCCTGGGGCAGCGGGTACTAAAGTTGCAGCCCTTGGGCGGGTGAGCCGGACTGGGGATATCTCCCTCCAAGATAATACGCTGCCGACCCTCCTCGACCAGCGGATCCGGCACCGGTACCGCCGACATCAACGCCTGGGTGTAGGGGTGAAGCGGATTTAGATAGATCTCATCCCGGTCGGTCAACTCCATGATCTTACCCAGGTACATCACTGCCATACGGTCGCTGATGTGACGGACCATGCTCAGGTCGTGGGCGATAAACAAATAGGTCAGTCCCATCTGCTCCTGCAGCTCCTCCAGCAAGTTGACCACCTGCGCCTGGATAGATACGTCCAGTGAGGAGATAGGCTCGTCGCAGACGATCAGGTCGGGGTTGAGAGCCAGGGCGCGGGCGATGCCAATGCGCTGCCGCTGCCCGCCGGAGAACTCGTGGGGATAACGATTGACAAAGTAGGGGTTGAGCCCCACCAGTCGCAGCAACTCTTGCACCCGCTCGTACTTTTTCTTGCCCTGAGCAATCCCGTGCACCTCCAGTGGCTCGGCGACGATGGAGCCGACTGTCATGCGCGGGTTCAGCGAGGCGTAGGGGTCCTGGAAGATCATCTGCATCCGGCTGCGCATACGGCGCAGTTCGCCACCTTTGAGATTCACCAGGTCCACACCATCAAATGTGACCTCTCCGGCCGTCGGCTCGTACAGTTGGAGCATCGTCCGCCCCACGGTGGTCTTACCACTGCCGGTCTCTCCTACCAGCCCCAGCGTCTCTCCTTTGAAAATATCGAAACTAACGTCATCCACCGCCTTGATGTCGCCAATGTGGCGCTGGATAATAGCGCCCCGCATAATGGGGAAATATTTCTTGAGGTTGCGTACCTGAACCAGTGGTGCTCTCTCTGCCATCATTACTTTGCCCTCCCCGCTACGTGCTCCCACCGCCAGCAGGCCACGATGTGCTCCTCCCCATCCGTCTCCTCCAGCGGTGGCATTTCCTCCAGACAATGATCTATCGCGTAGGTACACCGGGCAGCAAAGGGACAACCCGGTGGTAAGTCAATCAAGTCGGGCGGCAAGCCCGGAACGGAAATCAATTGGGCGCCGGGCTCTGCGTCCAGCCGGGGCAGCGAGCCCAGCAACCCTATTGTGTAGGGGTGGCGCGGCCGCCCGTAGATATCCTTGACGTTACCACTCTCTATAATAAAGCCGGCGTACATCACGTTGACGTTGCTGGCCAGGCCTGCCACGACTCCCAGGTCGTGCGTGATCCACATCACCGCCATCCCCAGTCGCTCCTGGAGCCGCCTCACCAGATCCAGGATCTGGGCCTGGATGGGGACGTCCAGTGCGGTAGTAGGCTCGTCGGCGATGAGGAGTTTGGGGTTACAGGAAAGGGACATGGCGATCATTGCCCGCTGCCGCATACCGCCGGAGAATTGGTGGGGATAATCGTCCAGCCGCTGGACCGCCTCCGGGATGCCAACCATGGTCAGCAGCTCCCCGGCCCGTTCCTTCGCCTGCCTATCGTCCATACCCTGGTGGAGTTTGAGCGCTTCCATGATCTGAAAGCCCACGGTGTACACCGGGTTGAGCGAGGTCATCGGGTCCTGAAACACCATCGCGATTTCCGCCCCGCGTACGTGGTGCATATCTGCCTTGCTCACCTTTAACAGGTCACGCCCATCGAACCAGACTTCCCCCTCTTCGATTCGCCCCGGCGGGCTGGGGATCAGGCGCATAATGGAGAGAGCGTGGACGCTCTTGCCGCAGCCGCTCTCGCCAACGATGCCCAGCGTCCCTCCCTCCTTCATCTTGTAGGAAACCCCATTGACAGCACACACCACACCGTCCTCGGTGTAAAAACGGGTAACGAGGTTTCTTATATCAAGCAGGATATTTGGATCTCGGTCTCGTTGCTGATCAGACATGACACCCCCTACCAAGAGATTATGATAATTCTGAACAAAGTACGCGTCACATTATACCCAATTGCCGTGAAAACGCAACCCCGAAAAGGCTATCGCACACCTTTCCAGGACATCTAGGAGGCCCACTGCAGCAAGAGACCGTACTGATCAAAAAGGTACGTACTACAAAAGTCGCGCCTCTCTCTTGCCCGTTCACTCTGAGGCATCCAGGCAGCAACCTGTGCAGAGAGAAATGCATCTACTCTGGAGAATCTGAAACCTACCAGTCGCCACACAGTTGGCCGCCCCGCGCGCGCGCGGATGCGCTCCCACACCCGTGGCGACGGGGAGGCCCCGATCACCCTATCTCGCAGCGCCCACCGGATCAGCCTATCCATCTCGCCTGTGGAACGTCCCTCAAACACTTCCTTATGTGAAGTCATACGCCACCTCAGTCACCAGTCTGCGCTCCCGTTCCACCAGGGCTTTTCTCAAACTCTCACGGGCATAGTGAAGACGAGATTTGACGGTCCCCTCCGGAACGTCTACCACGTAGGCGATCTCCTTCAAGCTCAACTCCTCCAGATAGAACAGGATGATGACCACACGGTGAGCAG
>JAUXFI010000211.1 GCA_030620125.1 Anaerolineae bacterium | reverse complement strand
GGTGTACTCCTTGTTTGACGTTGGGTATGGATAGCAATTGCTCGATGGCGAGTGGTAGTTTACTACTATTTTGCGTAGATGGCAATTGACAGTTGGGCCGTTCTCATTTAGAATATGTAGAATATGACCCTGGCACATTCTTCAGAGGGATAGAAGACAGGGGGTGTGTGACGTGACAACATCTGAAATTGTCGCCGAGATGGTGGCCAGAATCCGGGACGCGACTGGCCCGGACAAGATAGTTCTATTCGGCAGCCGGGCACGCGAAGAGTCCCGACCCGATAGTGACTTTGACTTGCTGGTCGTTGCATCATCAACCCTGCCACGCTGGCAGCGCACACCTTCTTTGTACCGGCTCCTGGCAGGACTGGGTGTGCCCAAGGACATTGTGTGGTGGACGCCGGAAGAAATTGAGGAATGGCGCGGGGTGAAATCGCATTTTATCAATACGGCCTTGCGGGAAGGGAAAGTGCTCTATGAAAGGCCCACGTGAGCACGCATTGGGTCTGCTGAACAAGGCAGGGCACGACTTGATGGCTGCCAGAGCCATACTCTCTAGAAATTCACACCGGGTCTTTGGGAGTTTGCGTGGCTGGTATATTGGAGTCCCGAACTTGTTCGGGTTCTTCGCGTGTTGCCCCCAACAAGTTGGGGAGTCCGACACCCTGACCCCGCGAATTCCCAGAGAGCCAAAATGTCTTAGCCTGCAGGAGGGTGAGAGTTGCCACTTGAAGAGTTCTTGCAGATGGATGAATCAAACAATCTCGAAAAACTGAGCACAACCGACGTACTGGCTGGGGTGGAACGATGGAGGGCCAAGGCCCGGCGCCCGATGGGCGAGAAGCAGCGTGGGGTTGTCATCCTGGCCGATCGTTTCGCCTTCTGGCTTTCCAAACACTGGCTGGCTCTCTTTAACATCCTGGCCTTGCTTTACGTGGGTCTTCCTATCCTGGCCCCGGTGCTCATGTACCTGGGGGCTGAAGAGTCGGCCAGGGCCATTCACCTCATTTACCAGCCGCAGTGCCATCAGTTGCCACAGCGTTCCTGGTTCCTGTTCGGCCCACAGTTCGCCTACACGCTGCCGGAGCTGATGGAACAGGCGGGGACGAACGCCGTGTCCAACCAGTGGGCAGGTAACTTTGTGGGCAACGAGGCAGTGGGATACAAGGTGACCTTCTGCCAGAGATGCACGGCTATTTACGGCGCGATTTTCCTCTCTGGGTTGCTCTACGCACTGGGACGGCGGCGCGTGCGTCCACTCCCGTGGTGGGCCTACATCGGGCTGGGCATCCTGCCGATGATACTGGATGGCGGCTATCAGTTCCTCTCGTATGCCCTTCCCATGTTGCTGCCCGGCTTCCCCATTGCCCCTTATGAGACGACGCCTTTTATGCGCACACTAACCGGTGCACTTTTCGGCCTGGCGACGGTCTGGCTGGCCTATCCTCTCATCCAGGAGACGATGGACGAGTTTCGCGAAAAGCTGCACCAACGGTTTGGGTGGGAATAGACAATGAACAATGAACAATGAACCAATGCTACGTGTGTGTGTAGATGGCGTCGTGTTGTATCGTTTCGAAGGGCTGAGAGATGCTGGGGGACTGAACCACGCTGTCATGACCCGCATCGGTGGCGTGAGCCAGGGGCCTTACGCCACGCTCAACCTGGGCCACACCGTTGGCGACGATTTGGCGGCGGTGGAAGAGAATCACCGGCGGGTCTTTGGCGCGCTGGGGCTGGAGGGCGGTCAGGTCGTTAGCCCTCATCAGGTGCACAGCGCGCGCGTAGGAGTGGTCGGGCGAGCCCACCTGGGGACTGTCCAGCCGTCTACCGATGCGCTGCTGACCGAGGCGCCGGCTGTGCCGTTGCTGATGCGCTTTGGTGATTGCGCGCCGGTGCTGTTCTTTGACCCCGCGCGGCGTGTGGTGGGGATAGCGCATGCGGGATGGCGTGGCGTGGTGGAGGGTATCGTCGAAGCGACGGTGCGGGCGCTGACGGAACGCTTGGGCTGTGACCCGGCTGGCCTGTGGGCTGGCATCGGCCCGACCATCGGTCCCTGCTGCTACGAGGTGGGGCCGGAGGTCGTGGTGGCGGTAGAGGCCGCGTGTCCGCCTGGGGCCGGCGTGGTGCGGCGCGTTGATGGGCGCAGCTACCTCGATCTGCCTGCTGCGGTGCAGGCACAACTCTGCGCCGCCGGGGTGGAGCGAGTCGAGGACAGTGGCCTTTGCACCTCCTGCCGTGTGGACGAGTTCTTCTCACACCGGGCCGAGCGCGGGCGCACCGGGCGTTTCGGCGTCGTGATAGAGTTGCTGGAATGAGCGATATCGCGTACAACCTGGCGCAGGTGCAGGAGCGTTTGGCCGAGGCAGCGTTGCGGGCCGGGCGGGACCCCGCCGAGGTCACGCTGATTGCCGTGACCAAGACCTTTCCTGCCGAGGCGGTCGTCGCTGCCTACCAGGCAGGCGTGTCTCACTTTGGCGAGAACCGCGTCGAGGAGGGGATGGCCAAGATTCCCAGCGTCCACGCTGCCATCTCCGGCCCGCGCCCGACCTGGCACATGGTGGGCCACGTGCAGAGCCGCAAAGCGCAGGCGGTCGTGGCGCACTTTGACTATGTCCACTCCGTGGATCGGCTCAAGATCGCGCGGCGGTTGAGTCGCTTTGCGCAGGAGGCTGGATGCACGTTGCCCGTGCTGCTGGAGTGCAATGTCTCCGGCGAGGAAACAAAGTTCGGGTTTGACCTGCAAGGTTGGGAGCAGGATGAAGCGCGGCGAGAGGCTTTTTTCGTCGCCGTCGAGGAAATCCTGGCGCTGCCTGGGCTTTCGGCGCAGGGTCTGATGACGATGGCTCCCTTCGTCGCCGACCCAGAGACGGTGCGACCCGTCTTTGCCAGCCTTCGCGCCCTGCTGGACGCGACGAGAGAGCGCTTCCCGGCTCACGACTGGTTTCACCTCTCGATGGGCATGACCGACGATTTCGAGGTTGCCATTGAGGAGGGAGCGACAATGGTACGCATCGGGCGGGCCATATTTGGTAGACGGAGAGGTTGGTAGATTGGTAAATACGAACTTGCCGGAGGGCCAATGGACATACTGCTGCGACTCGTACACCTGATTTTCACTTTCTACTCTCTCGCCTTCATCGCCCGGGCGGTTTTGTCGTGGATGCGCATTGGCTACGAGCATCCGGCGGCGCGTTTTCTGATTCAGATCACCGAACCGCTGCTGGCTCCGTTGCGCCGTCTCATTCCGCCGATAGGCGGCCTGGACTTTGCGCCTGTGGTGGCGCTGCTTCTCCTTGGGCTCGTGGAGCAGT
>JAUXFI010000069.1 GCA_030620125.1 Anaerolineae bacterium | reverse complement strand
GGCGCTGGATAATCCCCTACGGCTCCAACGAACTAAAGTAATCCCGCACGTACTGCTTCATCCCCAGGGGAATGTAACTCCCCTCCAACGCGGCGCCGGCCTGGGCGGCATAGTCGGCGTAGACCTCTCGATAGGGCACGTTGGCCCTGCCGCTCTCAGGAGCCGGTAGCGGCGCGTCGCCCACCGGCACACCCTCCCCATCCTCACGCCCCACGTCTAGCCCGGCCCCCTCCTCGTCGAAGCGGTACGGCACGTAGACCTCGGCGTAAGGCGCGCCAGTACCGGCGTCCTCGTGGTGACCCGGCTGTGTCTGCTGACCACTGCCCGCTTGTTGCCCACCTGCACTGCCCGCTGGTTGTGCCCCCGCGCCGCCCTGACCGAGCGGCCTTCCGGTACGCGGTCAGGTACCACCGGCCTGGGCGATTTGCTCACGCCCCTCCTGCAACTGCGCCAACGTCCCCTCGACCGTTTCCTGCCGCTGCACCCGCTCCCCTGCCTCGCCCATCCGCTGCGCCGCATCCCGGATTGCCTCCCGCGCCTCACCGATGTCGCCGCGCTCAATGGCCTCGGCAGCCTGGGCCAACTGTTCTGCCACCCCCCTCAGTCCCCCCTCCAGGGAGGAGGCGCTTTCGGCCAGCAATGCCGCCGCTTCCGCCAATTCGCGGGCCAGCTCGAGCTCCTCCTCGCGAGTCAACGCTTCGCCCTTCGCGCCGCTGTAGGCATCCAACGCCTGGGCCGCCGCCTGGTAATCCCCGCTCGCCAGCGCCTCAGCGATGTCGCGGGTAAGCTCCGAGTCGGCCATACCCTCGGCGGCGCGATCCAGTCCAGCTTGCACACCAGCCGCGTCGGGATCCTGCAACTGCGCCAGCGCCTGCTCCGCCTCCGAAAGGGCCGCCACCGCCTCTTCCGGCGTCGCTCTCCCTTCGTCGAGGGCGGCAATCGCCTCCTCCAACGCCTGCAACAAGACCTCCCGCTCCGCCTCAGTCAGCCCCTCGGCCTCGGCCACCTCCTCTCGCGCCGTCTCCAGCTCCTCGATCTGCTCCTCAATAGCGGCACTCACGGCGGCCTGCTGCAAGAGCACGTCCTCCTGGGGGTTCGGCAGCCAGAGCGAGAGCGCCAGCGCGACCGCCAACACACCAAAGGCCAGGAGCGCCCGGCGGGAGGCCCGCAACGGCAGCATCACACGAGGCTCAACGCAAGCGGCGACGTCCAGCGTGTCGGACAACTGAGCCCCGGTCATCGCCGGCGACGCCCGCAGCCTACGGCCGCCGATCTCTACCGCCGTCACCAGCCGCTCGGCCAGGCCAAAGCGGCGGTCAAAGATACACGCCAGCCGGTGCAGCGAACGCGGGCGCAGCCAGACAGCCGCCAGTCCGACCGCCAGACCCGCGAGCGTCAGCAACCCCGCCAACCCGGCCAGCCAGCGGGCTACCAGCAGCGGCCACACCCGCGCCGCCAGCGCCAGGCCCAGCCCCAGCCCCAGCCCCAGCGCCGCACCCCACGGCCCCCAGGTCAAGCTCTCGGCCAGCCGCAGCCGCAGCCCCCAGCGGCGCAGGTAAGATTGGAGATTGGAGGTTGGACGTTGGACGCCGAGGATTTGGGGTTTGGGATTTGGGATTTGGGATTTGGCCATTACCTCGTCTCCTGCCGCCGCACCAGCAGCACCGTCACCAACAGCAGCACAAGCGCCAGCGCCACGTAAGACACAGTGTAGACAACCCATGCCGACGGGATCGGAATACGATGGCCGGATCCCAGGTGCTCCCAGAAGAACCACACCGCGCTGTGCTCCTCCAGAGCGACCTCGGAGAAAATCGCGGCTGTGATGGGACTGAGGCCAGCGGTGAGATAGAGCGCATAGTTCATGATAGCCTCCACGACCCAGGAAGGCCTCGACGAACTATAACCGCCCGTGAAGGGATCCAACAAGGCAGCCGAGATCACCAGCAGTACCGGCAGCCCAACCGTCGCCAGCAGCGCCGTGGCGTAGGTCAACACGGTGGCAACGAGCGTCGTGCGCACCAGGGAGGAGAAAAACGTGCCAAAGACGGCGAAGGCAAAAGCGGTCACCAGCAGAATGACCAGTGCCAGCACCAGCTCCTCCACCACGACACCGCCCAGGACAAAGGCCAGGCTCTCCAGCGGGATCGCAGCCAGGATAAGCAAGAACATGTAGGTGAGAGCGGAGGCGAGCTTCCCGGCGACCAGCTTGCGGGCGGGCAGGAGCGTCGTCCGCAGCAACTCGTAGGTCTTGCGCTCCCTCTCGCCGCTGATCGCGCCGGCGGTGAAGGCGGGCGTGATGAACGTGACCATAAAGATTTCGATAAAGACCACACTGGCAAAGATGACCTTGCCCAGATAGGCCATCTCCGGCCCGCCACCAGGCCCGCCCGCGCTCACGGTGTAGGCATAGTAGATGATCGAGGTGAAACAACTCAACAACAGCAGGTAGACGGTCAGCACGATGAACGCCCGCGCGCCGCGCATACGCCCCCGCAGTTCTTTGACCAGAAGCGGGTTAGACTCGCGGCGCAGCCAACCCCTCCCCCGCCCCCTCTCCTGTGAGGGCTGGGGAGACTGAGGTTTGACCGTCGTAGACATCTCTCCCACTATATACCTCCCTACATCCGCTTCAGCGCCCAGATGGCTCCCCAGACCAGCAAAGCCGCTCCCAGCACCTCGATAAACACCGTCGCCAGCGACACCAATGCCGGTATCAGCATCACGGCCTCCGGTACGGCCAGCATCGGGCCGACGAGCAACAGCGAACCAAGTCCAGAGAACAATGTTTGCCCCAGCCACAGGGTCACCCGCGCCACCAGGACCGCGCCATACGAGACCGCGATAGCCGTCCCCGGCGAGCGAGACAGCGCCGAGACAAACAACCCCACCGCTGCGTGGAGCGCCAGGTCGCCCCACGGCCTGAGTAGCCCTACCACACCCGTCAGCAAAAATCCCCACACCCACGACAGCCCTCTTTCAAATCCGAGGTCTATCGCAAAAAGACCAGACAAACCACTTCCACCCATCCAGGCAACCGTCCCGACCAACTGAAACGGGGCCAGCAACGCCAACGCGAGAATACCCGGCCACAACCGCGCCAGGCATCCGCCCAACTTGCCCAGCACAATGGAACGCTCGGTCAACAACGTTGCCCGCAGCAAGTCGAGCGTACCCAGTTCTCGCTCGCGGGCAATTGTCGAGGCGGTGAGCGCCGGCGCAATCCACGGCAGGGCAAAGGCCAACAATGAGGTGACCACGCCCAGCAGACAGATCACCGGCACGCCGGTGACGAGGGCCGCCAGTTGCCCCCCTTGCGACTCAGCCAACGCCAGAAACACGCCGTAGCCCAACGCGCACCCCAGCAGCGCCGGGTAGAACAGGAAAAAGCGCCGCCCCGGCCACCAGCGATTGCGACGGATGCGCCGCAACTCTAGCCGGAGGATGGGATGGTCGAGTACGGATTGCCAACGTTCGGTCAAAGACCCCTCCCCCAACCCCTCCCCTGCGGGGGGAGGGGAACATATCGCTCTACGACACAACCCCCTCCGTCAACCGCATAAACACGTCCTCCAGGTCGCCGATTTCCTCGCGGAACAGCATCACCGGAAAGCCCGCGTTCGCCATCTCGCTCAACAGCCGGGCCAGCGCCTCGTCGTCCCCGGCAAACGTGACCTGCAGATCACCCTCGCCGTTCCCCGTCACCGGCTCGACGCGCGCGACGCCCGGCCAGCCCTCCAGCCACACCTGCGCCTCCTCGACCCGCCCCGTCAGGCCCACCTTCACGACACGCTGGGCCTGAATACGCTGCCGCATCTCCTCCAGCGTGCCCGTCGCCACCAGTCGCCCCGCTTCGATGATCCCGATGTGCGTGCAGATCTCTTCAATCTCCACGAGGATGTGGGAGGACACGAAAATCGTCTTGCCCATCGCCTGCAACTCACGCAGGAGCTCGCGAATCTCGACCCGCGCCCGGGGGTCCAGGCCCGAGGCTGGCTCGTCGAGGATCAACACTTGGGGATCATGGGCCAGCGCCCGCGCCAGGCAAAGCCGCTGCTTCATCCCCCGCGAGAGCGCATCCACATAGTCCTCCCGCCGGTGCGCCAGGTCCACCAACTCGAGCAAATCATCCACCAGCCGGCAACGAGTCTCCGAGAGAATCTCGTAGCAGGCAGCAAAAAAATCCAGGTACTCCCAGACCTTCATGTCACCATAGACGCCGAAGAAATCGGGCATATAACCGATGGCCCGCCGCACGCCACGACGATCCTTGCGCACCGAGTGGCCTGCCACCCACGCCTCCCCCGCTGTCGGGCGCAAGAGCGTCGCCAGAATGCGCATCGTCGTCGTCTTGCCAGCCCCGTTTGGCCCGACGAAACCGAACACCGCCCCTTCCTCGACTGAGAGATCCAGCCCCGCCACCGCCGTCAGTTGGCCGTACCGCTTGGTCAAACCCCGCGCCTCGATAATCGCCACTCTACCCCTCCCCCAACCCCTCCCCTGCAAGGGGAGAGGAACGACAACGTCACCGCTGCCCCTTGATCGTGATCGTCAGGTTATGCACATCTGCCGACGATGCAGTATACGTCTCCAGTCGCAACAACACGTCACCCGGCGGAATGACATAAGCCCCGGCATTGGGAATCGAATGTTGCCCCCAGCCAACGCCCAACTTTTCCCAAGCGCCGCTCTCCTCGTTCCACAGTGAAACCGCCGGCGGATGGGACGGATGAGACGTGTTGCCATAGCTGCTACCCTGCAAGTCCAACACCAATTCGTCTACCTGCTGTACCGTCACTCCCTCCCAGACGGTGAAGCGCAGCACAACCGCCGATTCGTTCCCCACGTGGAATCCCTCAGGCCACACATTCACGTCGCCTGTGGTCTCCTCAACCTGGCGCGTGATCAATCCTGGAGGAATGGTAACCGTCAAGCCCCCCTCCAGCCCCGCGACCGGCAGAGCGTACACGTAGAGTGTAGTTCCGAGCGTGGAAAAAGGCCGCCCCACCACCTCAACCGGCAGCGGAGCCTCCTCGGCCCAGCCCACCAGGCACACCTTCTTCCCCAGCCCCAGCCCCCTGTCGTAAGTGGAGAGCAGCGCCTCAATGAACTGATACCGGCGATACAGCTCTCGATCCTCCCACAAGCTCACTGTCCCCAGGATTTGTTCCGAGATGCTGGGCTGGCTGTAGCTGGAGGAGGTATACACGAGATGGACATCCGCCTCCTCACCAGCCTCCAGGTCTCCCAACCGCTGCTGGCGATCACCCACGATGAGAACGGCGTCTTTCAGAGGCGACTCGCCGTTATGCAGTGTCCCTTCCACCCGCAGGTCGCCTGAACTACTGACAGCCAGTTGCAGGTCGGCCTCCACAGCCGAGACGTCCACGTACCCCTCGGTGACAAAAGGCCGGATACCACCCACATCCACCCGCAAGCCTGTCACAGTCAGGCCCTCCGCCTCCTCGACGACATATAGCGGCTGCTTTGCCGGGCCGCCGTAATAATCGTCGGGGATTTCGCGCACCCCTGCGCCTGCCACCCACACGTCGTAATTCGAACGCCGGGGCGAGAAAAGCCCCACCACCTGGCTCACGCGCCCTGTCACCCCCCCCGCCCCCCCGGAAGCGGAGGGGAGTCCCTCCGGCACGTACACCACGGCCAGCCGGTGCACAATCGGCATGCCGCCCCGGATCTGGAAGCCTGTCAGGTAGGCGATGGCCGTAAATCCTACGACTAACGCCGGGATGGTCAGCCAGGCCAGTTCCCGCCGGTCCAGCTTGCGCAAGACGAGGTAATTGACGGGTCCGATCAACAGCGTGTAGACGAGCATAAAGGCCAGGATCTGTAGTGCGGAGGGAAGCTCCATGCCTGGGATAGAGTTGATGGACTCACGAGCATTATGTCCATTGCGTACAGTAAGCCGCCGGTCACCCGTGGTTCTTGCGCCAACGATCAACTCCCACAGGTGAGCGTTGTCATTCCAACGAGTGAAAGGGTTCAGCCCTGCATCAAAGGCCACAAAGTCCACCGTGCCTGCACCATAGCTACGGCGAGCCACCAGGATGAGGTCCCCTTGCCCATCTTCTTGCTCGTCTTTTTGCTCGATGAGTGCTTCCCCATCCCGTAACGTCGCCTCGGCCACGGCGTAGGGGCCTGCAGCGGTGGGAGCGCCCAAGCGCTCGCCCAGTGCCCACAGATCGTCAACCGAGCGCGTGCCGCCTACCGTGACCGGCAACAGGTCGGCCACGCCGGCAACCGTGCGGGCCGCCCCTGCGCCGCCGCCCACGATCAGATGTCCGCCGTGCGCCACCCACGTCTCCAAGGCCTCCCGCTGCTGGCTGCTGAGCGCGGTCGTGTCCACGTCGTTCAGCACCAATACGTCGAGTCCCTCCCAACCCAGTGGATTGGGTGGCAGCGTCTCCAGGTCCAGGTGAGCCACCACCGCCGTACTGCCTGCTGGCGCGACGTCACTCAGAAAGTTGAGCGCCGAGGGGCTACCGCTGGCGACGCCGTAGAGCCGATCTGTCTCGTTCACATAGCGCCGCTGGACATGTTGGAAGGCAAGCACGCGCTCATCAGCTACCAGCCGCACGTCCAGGGCCGATTTAATCCGTGGGATATTCAGGGTGTACGCCTTGCGCGAACGGGCGGGCAACAGGACGTGGTGGGCGTACACGTCGTGGTCGGCTATGTGGGAATCCTCGACGCGCAACTCCCCCTCAATGTCCGCACCCTCGTTGGAGAGGACGACGTATATGAAACACCAGCCGTCACTGGGGCAATAACCATCAAAACCAACCAGTACCTGCATCGTCGGGCCACCTTCCTGGGCAAGGGCAGGCCCCTGCACCCACGCCAACAGGATCGCGACCGCCAGGGTACTCCAGATTATCCGTCTCATACATACTCCTCGTCGAGATGCACGCCCTCAAGACGTTCGACGACACCCGCAGGTTCCAGTCCACACATTGTGAACTATTATAACACATCCCCTATCAGGCTCAACTCCGATTACCAGGCGAATACCCGACGACTGCTCGACGCAGGGCCTTGCACTCTCCTCCCACTGTGATAAACTATCAGGATATGAAAGCCTTCTTGCGCTCACTGACCCACCCTGCCGTCGCCTCAGCCCTCGTCGCGCTGGCGCTCACCGGGCTGCTGTACGGGGACGCGCTCTCGCTTCCGCTGTTCTCCGACGACCTGGTACAGATCCCCTGGCTGGAGACTATCTCGTGGCGCGAGCTGTGGACCAGCCCCAGCCCCTACGGCTACTACCGGCCCCTGTGGTACACACTCTGGCGCTTGTGGGGCGGCGTCGCCGGGGGCCTGCACCCGCAGGGCCTGCACTTTCTCAACCTGATCGCCCACTTTGCCGCTGCCTGGCTCGCCGGGTTGCTGGCCGTTGCCTGGATACGACCACCTGTCTCGAAATCGGACGCGGATTCTCGCAGATTCTCGCAGATAAAAGAAGGAATCAACGCTCATCTGCGTTTATCTGCGTCCTACTCCGCCTGCCTGGCCACCGCGATCTTTGCTGCCTTTCCGTTCTCGCGCCAGGCCGTCGCCTGGCCCGGCGCAGTTTACAACCCGCTGGTCAGCGCGATGGCCGCCGGCGCACTGCTGGCCTACGACCGGGGCCGCCAGGGTCACGGGATACGCTGGATCGGGCTGGCGCTGTTGCTCGCCGCGCTGGCCCCGCTCAACTACGAGGCCGGCTTGCTGGTCGGGCCGCTGGTCGTGTTGAGCGAGGGGATAGGCTGGCTGCAACACCGCTGGCAGCGCCGCTCATTCTCGTGGCAGTGGCCCCTCGCTTTCGCCGGACTGTTCCTGGCCACACTCGCGCTCTGGCGCACGATGCGCGGGGCCGGCGTCACCAGATTTGGCCTCACCCTGCCCGACCTGCAGCGCAACGCGGCCTACCTGGCACAGGGCCTGACCTACCCCACGGCACCCCTGGCGCAACGGCTGGCTGCGTGGGCCGGGCTCGACCCCGAACTCTGCCTGTGGCTCGTCGCCCTGCCGACGCTGGCGCTGCTGGTCTGGAGCGGGTTGCGATGGAACCGGGGCGCGTTCTGGCTGGGGGCGGGCTGGTTCGCGCTCTTCGCCCTGCCGCCACTGGTCTCGATGGAGGCCGACTGGTTCGCGCTGGCCCCCCGTTTTCTGTATATGACGGCAGCGGGCGCCGCCCTGGTGTGGACAGCCGCCGCGAGCGGTTGGATCGCGCAAGTGCGTCCATCCTGGCGCGCAGCAATCAGCGGGGCGCTGCTGGTGATGCTGATAACTCCGGCGGCCATCTTTGTCCGCGACGGGATGCAGCTCTACGAGATGGCCGGCGAGAGCCTGTGGGAAACGGCGGACGCCGCCACGCAGCAACGGCCCCTGCTGCTGGTCAATCTGCCGATGCGCATCACACCCCGCAGCCGCGTCTACCCCCTGGGCTTTGAGGGTTTCACCCCGCTGCCCGCGCGCGTCAGCGCCGGTGAACTCGTCTACGTCCACACGCATCTCCGCGACGCAGCCGAAGCGGTCGCCTGTGGTATCGTCGCCGTGGACGAACCGCCGGGCTACACCTACCAGCTCTTCGGGCAGCCAGCCGGCTGGGAGGAACTGACGGCCGCCATTCGTCGCGCCCGTGCCGTCTACCTGACGCGGTACGAGCCTGAGCGCATCCGCCTGGTCGAGGCCGGCTCCTACCCCTCCCCCGGCCCATCCCCTACAAGGGAGGGGAGGGCGTTGGCCCGCTTCGGGGATCGCTTGACGCTGCTGGACGCGGCCTGCACCTGCGACGAGGCCGGACAGGCGCGTCTCACCGCGCACTGGCAGCTCAAAGCCGCGCTGGACGCAGACGTGACCATCTTTGCGCACCTGCTCGCCCCCGACGGCGCTCTGGTCGCGCAGGCGGATGGCTACCCGCTGCTGGGGATGCTCCCTTTCTGGCTGTGGCAGCCCGGCGAGCTCGTGCGCGACGTGCGACACTTTGACACCCCACAGCCGGGAGAATACACCATCGCTCTGGGTGTGTGGGACCCCGCCAGCGGAGCGCGGCTACCCGCCGAGGCCGCCGGTGGCTCCCCCTCTCCCTGGCCGGATCAGGCTGTCCAGATCGGCCCCTGTGTCTGCAAGCCCACGGAGAGC
>JAUXFI010000041.1 GCA_030620125.1 Anaerolineae bacterium | reverse complement strand
TGTACGACGAGGTCTTTGAGCACGTCAATGTGCTGCGCCTGACCGGGCAGGTGCGCTTCCTCCACGTCGTGCCGGATGCCGCCCTGGTGGAGCTGTACAACGGCGCTAGTGTGTTGGTGACCCCGTCGTTTTACGAGGGATTCGGGCTGCCGGCACTTGAGGCGATGGCCTGTGGAACCCCGGTCGTGGTCGCCGAGCGGGCCTCGCTGCCGGAGGTGGTGGGGGAGGCGGGATTGCTGGTGAACCCCGACGACCCGGACGACATTGCCCGCGCGCTGGCCCGTGTGCTGACGGATGAGTCGCTACGAGTCCGGATGCGAGAACAGGGACTGGCGCAGGCGACGAGCTTCACGTGGGAGGAGGCCGCTCGCAAGACACTGACTGTCTACAGGCAGGTGCTGGCGCAGTAGATGCGCGCCGGTGGCTTGTGGCTCGCCCCCCACGCGGCATCCAGCCGGTTGGTTTGCTCATTGGGCCGTGCTGGTGTACAATTGGTCAGCGGGGAGGGCAAAGGGATTGACTATGGAGTGCATACTGCTTGCCACTTACCAGAGGGACATCACGCGATACTATGAACTGGCTCAAGCTCATGGCGCGGGATTGGAACTCCAGGTCTATGGCTACGACACGGATTTGCTTGACAGTGGCTGGCGCGAGTTGCTCGACCAGCACAAGGCCCTATTGCGTGGCTTCGAAGGCGAACTCGCTATCCACGGCGCTTTCTACGACCTCTCCCCCGCCAGCCCAGACCAGCGCATCGTGGCGCTGACCCACGAGCGTTACATGTTGAACCTCGATATTGCCGCCGGACTGGGGGCACGCAAGGTTGTCTTTCACACCGACTTTATGCCCATGGTGCGCAAGCCGGACTATCGCCCCGAATGGACCGAGCGCCAGATAGATTTCTGGGGCCCGATGGCCGAGGAGGCCGCGGAGCGGGGAGTGGTCATCACGCTGGAGAACATGTGGGAGCCGGACCCGGACATTATCGGCGACGTCCTGGATCGGGTTGATTCACCTCACCTGGGCGCGTGTCTCGACGTTGGGCACTTTTACCTGTTCTCTGACTATCTGCCTCTGGAGAGGTGGATCAAACGAATCAGCCACCGGTTGGTGCATTGCCACTTGAACAACCACCGGGGCTTCTGCGACGAGCACCTGTCACTCGATTTCCCCGGTGGGGTCATTGACTACAAGAGAGACGTTCTTCCTCTGCTGCACGCGCTGCCCAACCAGCCCACTCTCTCGTTGGAGATGGACGAAATCAAGTACCTGGAGAGCAGCCTGCGCTACCTGGAGTGCTAATTCCCCATAAGAACCAGCGTGAGGATACGCTGCTCGTGGTAGAGAAACACATGATACCATCTCGTCATCTAACTTCTCAATAAGTAGAGGAAGATGGGGGGTTTGCGGGCGGCAAAGCCGCCCGCAAACCCCCCGCTCCCCAGTTTATTGAGATGATACTCGTCATCTACCTCACGGTGTGTGCAGAAGGGAGTTCGATGTCTGGCATGGGTACCTTCATCAACGTAATCGCCGTCCTGCTTGGCGGGACGCTGGGCTTGTTGCTGGGTACTCGCTTGCCTGAGAGAATGAGGGAGACGATCATGCACGGCCTGGGCCTGTTGACCCTCGTCATCGGCGTTCAACTCTCCTTTGAGACGGACAATATCCTCATCGTGCTGGTCAGCTTGCTGCTGGGGGGCATTGTTGGAGAATGGCTACGCATTGAGGCTCGCCTCGACCAGTTGGGGCGCTGGCTCGAGCGCAAGACCGCGAGGGGCGATGGCCTGCTTGCTGCCGACCATCCCCAGGGCGCGGCTCACTCTGTCACATCCCGGTTCAGCCGCGCTTTTCTGACCGCAAGTCTGGTGTTCTGCGTTGGCCCGATGACCATCCTGGGCTCCATCCAGGATGGTCTGAGCGGTGACTATACCTTGCTGGCGATCAAAGCGACGTTGGATGGTTTTGCGGCGCTGGCTTTTGCATCCACTATGGGGCCTGGCGTGATCTTTTCTGCCCTCACCGTGTTGGTATACCAGGGGGCGCTGACGCTGGGAGCCGGGTGGGCCAGCGCGGCGCTCACCGCCCCCATGCTCGCTGAGATGACGGCCACAGGTGGCGTGCTGATGTTGGCGTTGGGGTTAGGGCTTTTGGAGATCAAACAAATCCGGGCGGGCAACCTCTTGCCCGCTATCGTCATAGCCCCGATCATTGTCGCTGTGGTCCAGTGAAGCCCGCGCTTTAGGATTGAGAACGATAGATTGACTTACTCCCTGTTTGGGGTATAATGGCACGACTGTTGGTGGTTAGCTAAACGCTGACCGCCGATTGTTAGAAGGAGGATGGATGCCGAAGCGAACGTATCAACCAAAGAAACGCAAGCGCATGCGCACACATGGTTTTCGGGCCCGCATGGCTACACCGGGTGGCAGGCGAGTGATCAAGGCACGGCGGCTAAAGGGCCGCCGGCATCTGGCTGTGAATAGGGAATGGGCCAAGAAGCTGAATTGGAAGGAGAGTTCCTACCGGCCCCGACGCTGAGTCTCAGTAGATCCAATTCTGCTTGGCCTGGATCCCTTCGGTATGCTGCCAGATCCAGGCCGAAACCGAGGATCTGCCGAGTCTAGTTGTCGGTGCGAGATAGTTTGTGGGACGGGCTTCCTGGCCTGCCCCACTTTTGCGCCAGAGACGAGCCTTGCGGTGGAGCGGCGGATTCGACTACGAAGAACGACTGATGTGCGGCTGGTGTACGATGAGGGGCGATCTTGGGCGCACCCTCTGTTGGTGTTGGTCGCGCGGCCCAATGGGCTCGATTTTAGCCGCGTGGGTGTTACGGCCAGCCGGAGAGTAGGGAATGCAGTGGCTCGTAACCGCGCCAAACGGCTCATGCGTGAGGCGGCACGTTGCCTCTACCCCCAGTTCGGGGTTGGGTGGGATGTGATGTTGATCGCGCGTGCTGCTATTCTCAAGGTAAAGGAGCCGCAGGTCGAGCAAGCGTTGGCCTCGTTGTTGAGACGGGCCGGAGTGAACGTGTAGTGGGTTTATGCACAAGAATGGGAATAATGAGTACTGTCCTTCTAGGTATGATTCGCCTCTATCAGATGACTTACTCGCGTGTGCTCCCTCCCACCTGCCGGTTTGTGCCTTCCTGTTCTCAGTATGGCTACGAAGCCATTGCTCGCTATGGGGCCTGGCGCGGTATCTGGCTGGCTGTGAAGCGGGTGGTGCGCTGTAACCCCTTCAACCCAGGGGGATATGACCCTGTTCCCAATCTAGAGGAGGATAAGTAATTGAGACGATCTTGGACACGGCGCTGGCCCATCGCATTCGCGATGTTGGCGGCGCTGATCTTTGTCATGAGTGGCTGTTCGGGCGGGGCACGCCCAACGAGTTGGACGGGGCTGGCTGTCGTAGGGGAGAGACTGTACGCGGCTGACCTGGAACAGGTCAGAGTGATGAACGCGGCAGACGGCGATCTTGTGTGGGTTTTCCCAATGGATCCGGCGGAGGACAAGCGTGGGACTTTTTACGCTACTCCTGTGGTGGACGATGGGCGCGTCATCGTAGCTTCGCAGGTGCCTAGTGGTGGTTTCCTCGGCCAGACCAGGAACGTCGTTTGGGCGCTGGACGCCGACACTGGCGGCTTGCTGTGGCACTTTGATGGCGCTACCGGTCAGTACATCGAAGGTGGGGCCATAGGTGATGGCCTCTTCATCATCGGCAACAGCGACGGCAACGTCTACGCGCTGGATGCAGAGAGCGGTGCTCTCAGGTGGACTTTCGAGACAGAGGGTCGCGTGTGGGCCATTCCCCTTATTGTTGTCGGCTCAGACGTAGTCTACATTGGCTCGATGGACCGCCATCTCTATGCGCTGAACCTGTCTGACGGGAGCGTGCGCTGGGATTTCCACACCGAGGGAGCCTTTGCCAGCGTGCCGGCCTTGCGAAATGACACGCTCTACATCGGCGATTTCTACAACAGGCTCTACGCCGTGGATGCCCGGACTGGGGCCGAACAGTGGTACTTTACCGGAGAGAACTGGTTCTGGGGAGGGCCAGCGGTCTACGGTGATGTGGTCTATGCGGCCGATGTGGACGGGAATGTCTATGCCGTGGATGCTGAGACCGGTCGGCAGGTCTGGCACCAACCGCTCGGCGTGCCGGTGCGGGCGGGGCCAGCGCTGACCGAGGATGGAAGCAAGCTACTCGTCGGCAGTGAGAATGGCACTCTGTACGCGCTGGACACCAGCGATGGCTTTGTGATGTGGTACAAAGAGAGCGAAGGACAGATACTTTCGAGGCCGGTCGTGGAGGGGTCTGTGGTGTACGAGACGTTGATTCCCGGGTCTTACCGGATACGGGCGCTGCACGTGGATAATGGCCGCGAGGAGTGGTCATACCCACGTGAAGTTGAAGAATAGAATAGAAAGGTCAGACTGTGTTTAGTGTTATCGCTTACTTTTTCGCCAACATGTTGCTGCTCCTGTATGATTTGCTTTGGAATCAGACCGTCTTGGCCATTGCTGTGCTGACTATCTTGATTCGCTTGCTGATTCTGCCGTTGACGCTGGGGCAGCAGCGGTCGGCGCGCAAGATGCAAGAACTCCAGCCAGAGGTCGAGAAACTGCAGAAGAAGCATGGCAAGGACAAGGAGAAACTGTCCCAGGAGCAGATGAAGCTGTGGAAAGAGGCCGGCGTCAACCCGGCAGGCGGATGCTTGCCGATGTTGATCCAGTTGCCGATCATGTTCGGTCTCTATCAGGCGATCACCTACTGTGTGCCCGCGACGACGTTGCAGTTGTTCCAGTTCTCCCAGCACATCTACAAGTGGTTGCCCGGTGTCATGGGACTCGTGCCGCTACAGAGCAAGTTTCTGGGGATGGACCTGGGTCAACCTCCCAGTATGCTTCAGTGGTGGTCGTATGCTCTGCCTCTCTTGGTGTTCGCCACGAGTTGGTTGCAGCAGAAACTGCTTACCCCACCTACCTCGAGCGACAGTCAGTCGCAGTCGGCGATGATGAGCCAGCAGATGCAGATTATGATGCCGCTGATGTTTGGCTTCATTTCCCTCCAATACGCGATGGGCCTCTCCATCTACTTTATAATCTCCAACCTGATCGGAATTGCCCAGTATTACTTTATCCACAAAGATCGAAACAGTGCGGAGACCAAGAGTAAGAAAGAGACCAAGAGTAAGCAGTAGTCGTCAATGAGATGGCAAAGTGATTAGTAACTCACACCAGTACTTGCTTGAGGAGAGGGCAGATGGCGGAAATGGAACAGGCAGTCGAGGCGACCGGGGCAAGCGTTGATGAGGCGATTGCGGCGGGCCTGGCACGCCTGGAAGTTGATCGAGATGTGGTGAAAGTGCAAGTGCTGGACGAGGGAAGCCGAGGCGTCTTTGGGCTGAGATCGCGAGAAGCCCGCGTGCGTTTGACACCCAAGTTAAAGGTCGCGCCGCGTCCGGCCCCGGCAATCCCGGCAGAGCCAGCCGAGCCAGACGTGGTGGAACTAGCCACGGTGGAAAGGGATGAAGACGAATTAGCCCAGGGAGTGTTGCTGGAATTGCTGGCTCTTTTGGGTATGGAAAGAGCCCAGGTTGATGTGCGACGAGCCGAGCCTGCCGAGGGTGAGGGGGACCCCCCGCTGGTGCTCGACGTGCGCGGGCAGGGCACCGACGTGCTGATAGGCTACCGTGGGGAGACACTGGCCGCATTGCAGCGCATCACTCGGCTGATCGTCGGTCGGGAGGTGGCGGGCAGGGTGCGGCTGGTGGTGGATGTGGAGGGGTTCAAGGCGCGCCGGGAAAAGTCGCTGAGCCGCCTCGCTCTGCGTATGGCGGATCAGGCAGTGCGTACCAACCGCACGGTAAAGCTGGAGCCTATGCCGCCGAATGAGCGTCGTATTATCCACATCACACTGCGCGACCATGCCCAGGTGACCACCGAGCGCGTCGGGGAGGGGAACCGGCGCAAGGTCACCATCATCCCGCGACACTAATCAGCCGTCAGCAGTTAGCCTTCGGATACCACGGACTGCTGATTGCTGGCCGCTAACGACTAGCTGCTGACTGCTATGATTGAGCTAGACTATCTGGTCGTCGGCCACGTGACTCGTGACCTGGTGGACGGTGCCTTTACGATTGGCGGGACGGCTTCCTACGCGGCTCGCACTGCGCGGGCGTTGGGCTGTCGCGTCGGCATTATCACCAGCGCTAGTGACGATCTCAACCTGGACGGACTGCTGGACGGCGTGATGATTTCCCGGTTCCCCGCTGCTGCGACGACCACGTTTGAGAACATCTACACCACTCACGGCCGGCGTCAGACACTGCACTCCGTCGCGGAGAGACTGTCGCCGGCGATGGTACCACTAAACTGGCGGGCGACCATCGTCCACCTGGGGCCGGTAGCCCGCGAGTGCGACCCGGCGTTGGTCAACCTGTTCGGAGAGGCCTTCGTAGGCCTGACTCCCCAGGGGTGGATGCGGTGTTGGGACCAGGCTGGGCGCGTGAGTTGCTGTCAGTGGGAGGATGCGGCCTCGTTGCTCGCCCGCGCCGACGCCGTCGTGTTGAGCGAGGAGGATGTAGAGGGCGACGAGGCCCTGCTGGCCCAATATGCCACACAGACGCGGCTGCTGGTTGTGACCCAGGCGGCGGCAGGCTGCACCGTATACGTGGCGGGCCAGCCCCGTCACTTCCCTGCCCCGGCCGTGCACGAGGTGGATTCTACCGGTGTCGGCGACATCTTTGCGGCAGCTTTTTTCGTGTGGCTGCAGCGTGGCGGCGATCCCTGGGCGGCCGCTCGCTTCGCCAATACCGTCGCCGCTCGCTCCGTGGCACAGGTGGGGCTGTCTGGCACGCCGAGCCTGGATGAGGTGGCCTACTGCGAGCAAGCCTTGATGGAATGTGAAACTATACATTGAGTGTCACGTTTCACGCGGATGGAGAAATTTTTGGTCATTGATGGGGTTGGATGAGTGGCGGTCATTTACGCGCTGGCGAATCAGAAGGGTGGAGTCGGCAAGACCACGACGGCGGTAAACGTGGGGGCCTACCTGGCGCAGTGGGGTCGGCGTACCCTGGTAGTGGATATTGACCCGCAGGCTAACGCCACGTCTTCCCTGGGGATAGATAAGCGTGCCGTGTCGCTCTCTACCTATGACTTGCTGGTGCGCCAGGCCCCGTTGTCCCGCGTCGTGCGGCCCACCGGTTGCGCGCGTCTCCATTTGGCTCCGTCGTCGCCGTCCCTGGCCGGCGCGACGGTGGAATTGATCAGCCTGCCACAGCGGGAGTATCGTTTGCGCCAGGGGCTGGCAGAGTTGGACCAACGGTACGATTACGTGCTGATTGACTGTCCGCCCAGCCTGGGCATTTTGACGGTGAATGGGCTGGTGGCCGCTGCCGATGGGGTGATCATCCCTGTGCAGTGCGAGTACCTGGCGCTGGAGGGCCTCTCGCAGTTGGCGCGCACGATTGAGTTGGTGCGCCGCGCCCTCAACCCAGAGTTGCGGCTGCGGGGGCTGGTCATGACGATGTACGACTCCCGGACGACTCTTTCGCGGCAGGTCGTCGAGGAGGTGCAGAGACACTTCCCGGGACGGGTCTTTAAATCGATCATCCCGCGCAACGTGCGCCTGAGCGAGGCTCCCAGTTACGGCGAGCCTGTCATTTCCTATGCGCCTCGTTCGGCCGGGTCGCTCGCCTACGCGGGGCTGACGCGGGAGTTGTTGGTGGGCGATGGACGTTCGCAGCCGTTAGCCAGTAGCAGTTAGCCGGTAGACACTAACTGCCAATTGCTAACGGCTAATTGTTAATTACCGAGGTGAGAGATGTCATCACGCAAGAGCGGGCTGGGCAGGGGGTTAGGCGCGCTGATCCCCCTCGCCGAGGAACCGGCGGCGGCGCAGGGTGTGGCCGAGGTCTCTCTATCTTCTATCGTGCCCAACCCTCATCAACCCCGTGTGTCGATCCGCGATCAAGACCTGGTAGAACTGGCAGCCTCCATCGAGGAACACGGTATCATCCAGCCGCTCATCGTCATCGCAGTGGCCGACGGATATCAACTGATTGCCGGCGAGCGTCGCTGGCGCGCGGCGCGACTGGCCGGGTTATCAACAGCCCCCGTCGTCGTGAAGGATGTGGCCCCCAGCGAGATGTTGGAGCTGGCGCTGGTGGAAAACCTCCAGCGGTCCGACCTGAATTCACTGGAGGAGGCCATGGCCTACCGCCAGTTGGTCGAAGAGTTCGGACTGACGCAGGAGCAGGTAGCGCGGCGGGTGGGAAAAAGCCGGGTGGCGGTCTCCAACACGGTGCGCCTGCTGAAAGCAGCCCGGCCCGTGCAAGCGGCACTGCTGGCAGGCAAGATCAGCGAGGGTCACGCCCGTGCCCTCCTGGGCCTGGAGCAGGCTGAAGCGCAGGGGGGCGCGCTCAAGACGGTCCTGAAGCAGGAACTGAACGTGCGGCAGACGGAAAAGTTGGTGCGGCGCTTGCTCGGCCTGCGAGAGGAGCAGCGGCCTGCAAGCACATCCTCGCCGGAGACGCGGGCGCTGGAGACCAGCTTCCGCGAGGCGCTGGGCACCAAAGTCAGCCTGACGCGCAGCGGGGGAAAGGGCCGCGTCGTGATTTACTTTTATTCTGAGGAAGAGTTAGACGCTTTATACGAGCACATTGTCGGAAGAGAGTAACACGAGGACAAACGAGATGCCGGACTTTGAAATCATTCGTGAGAAATTGAACCAGGCTGTGGAGGTGCTGGAGGAGAAGGAGATTGATCTCTGGCTCACCTTCGTGCGTGAGACGACGCAGGCAGGGGATCCCTGCCTCGACCTGCTGTTGGGCTTTGACCTGACCTGGCAGTCGGCGTTGATGATCAGCCGCACTGGAGAGCGCATTGCCATTGTGGGCCGCTACGACGTGGAAAACATCGAGCGTGTAGGCGGCTACACGACGGTCGTCGGCTACGACCGGTCTGTCCGCGGGCCGTTGCTGGAGCACCTGGCCCGGCTGGGTCCGCGCAAGGTGGCGCTCAACTTTTCGGAGAGCGACCCGGCAGCCGACGGCCTCACGCACGGGATGTTCCGCGTGCTGGCAAAGGTCGTCGGCGGGACTGAGTACGCCAGTCGCCTCGTCTCCGCCGAAGAGGTGATTGGTGCGCTGCGCGGGCGCAAGTCTCCGGCGGAGGTGGCGCGCATCGAGGCTGCCATCCAGGCCGCAGAAGCCATCTTTCGTCGCACCGGCCAGTTGATCCGCCCAGGTCTGACGGAACGGGAGATAGCCCACTTTTTCAAGGAGGCTGCGTCTCAGGAAGGATTGGGGCCGGCATGGGAGGCAGACTACTGCCCGGTGGTCACGGCGGGTCCCGATTCGCCCTTCGGTCACGCCATGCCAGGCGATTTCACCGTCCAGCGTGGGTGCTTGCTGCAAGCGGACTTTGGCGTGCGGAAGGATGGCTTCGTTTCGGACCTGCAACGGACGTGGTACTTGCTCGGCGAGGGGAAGACGGGACCGTCGGCGGAGGTGTTGGCTGGATGGGAAGCCGCGAGAAAGGCATTGGAGGCCGGAAGAGCGACACTGCGTCCCGGCGCGCGTGGCTGGGAAGTGGACCAGGCGGCACGCAAAACATTGACTCAGGCCGGTTATCCGGAGTACATGCATGCCTTTGGTCATCACATCGGCCGCTCCGCCCACGACGGCGCGACGATCCTGGGACCTCGCTGGGAGCGGTACGGGGCTACGGTAGATGGCGTAATTGAAGCCGGCAATGTCTTCGCTATCGAGTTGGGGGTGCAGGTGCCGGGGTACGGCTACATCGGCTGTGAGGAAGATGTGCTGGTCACTCCCCAGGGAGCCGAGTACCTGAGTGAGCCGCAGACAGAGTTATGGTGTATTTGATACGTAATGCGTAAAACGTAAAACGTAATCTGATGGACGAAAGGATCACAGCAGCCATTCGGGAGCGGGCGCTGGAGGGGACGCTGCATTGTGCGGCGTCCTTTTGCATTGCCGAGGAGTTGGGCATAACACCGCTGGCAGTGGGGCAGACCGCCGACACATTGGGAGTGCGGCTCTCGCATTGTCAGTTGGGCCTGCTCGGCCACGCCGAGCACAAGCTCGTCGTGAAATCGGCTGGAGAGGTGTCGCCAGGGTTGGAGCAGGCCATCCGCGAAGGGCTGATCCTGGGAAGACTGCCGTGTGCTGTCGCCTGGGCCATCGCTGCCCGGTTTGAGGTTCCCAAACTGCGCGTGGCGAACGCTGCCGAAAAGTTGGACGTTCGCATTGGGCAGTGACAACTGGGCGCTTTCTGAGGAAACATCCTTTCGGGCAATGACACCGCAGCCTGGATAGGAGGTGATGCATTTGCAGTGATGCGTGATTCGGGATTCGCCACTCGCCATTCGCTATTTGCACACAAGGAGAAACAAACGATGAAAATCAGACGTATGCTCATTCCATTCGCTCTGGGCCTGGGCTTGATCCTGGCCCTGGTGTTGGTCCTGGGAGGCCGGAACACGCCGGTTGTAGCCGCGCCGCGTGCTGAGCCTGCCCGCAGCGTAGCGGAAGACCCCATTGAGGCCCCCAGCGCCCCCGCCGCTGAACTGCGCGTCTGCCCGGACGGTCCACCGACGTGCGACTATGCTACCGTGCAGGACGCGGTGGACGCCGCCAACGAGGGCGACGTCATCAAAGTGGCGACCGACACCTACACCGGCGTACAGGGCCGTCTGGCCCCTCCTGGATATGAAGGTCCATCGGTGATCACCCAAGTAGTCTTCATCAGCGAGACCGTGACCATCCAGGGCGGATACACCACTACTGACTGGACCACGCCCGACCCCGAGGCTAACCCCACCACGCTGGATGCCCAGGGGCAGGGGCGGGTGCTGTGCATCATAGGAGACATCAGCCCCACAGTCGAGGGGCTGCGCATCACCGGCGGGGATGCGGACGGGTTGGGCGGCGGGGAGTCCTCCTGGAATGATGTCGGCGGTGGGGTATACGTCGTCACTGCCACGGCCATCATCAGCAATAACCGAGTGTTTGGCAACACCTCCGACCACGGCGGTGGGGTGTATCTGTACCAAAGCGGCGCCATGCTCAGAGCCAACACCGTCACCTCCAACACTGCCGCCTGGGATGGTGGTGGGCTGTATCTGAACTCCAGCGCTGCCACGCTCAGTGGCAATACTGTTACCTCGAACATCGCCGACTATGGCTACGGTGGCGGGTTGTACTTGCGGTCTAGCTCCGCAATACTCAGTGATAACACCGTCACCACCAACACTGCCAGGGCCTTCGGCGGGGGGTTATACTTATATTCCAGCACCGCCACACTCAGCAGTAACATTGTCACTGCCAACACTGCCACTGGCGACGGCGGCGGACTGTACATGAACTACTATAGCGACGCCACGCTCATCAACAACATCATCAGTGGCAACACCGCCAATGACTCCGGTGGCGGGCTGTACATCCGGGGCTCCTCCCCTTGCTTGTTGCACAACACCATCGCCCGCAACACTGGTGGCGACGGCAGCGGCGTCTACGTCACTGATGGTAGCACCGCAATCTTGACCAACACCATCCTGGTGAGCCACAGCGTAGGCATCAGCGTCACGGCCAGCAATACGGCTACGCTCAATGCCACCCTGTGGCATGCAAACACCACCGACTGGAGCGGCAATGTTGTCCACACCAATGACCGCAACGGCGACCCAGCCTTCGCCCCCGACGGCTACCACTTGACCGGTGCCTCGGCCGCCATTGACGGAGGCGTGGACGCGGGTGTCACCGTGGACATTGACGGCGAACCACGACCGGTTGGCACGGGCTACGACATCGGCGCGGATGAAATGATGTGGAGTGTGACCGTGGACCCGATCACTGGCGGCACCTTGGTCTACACCGACACACAGGGCAGCCCCACGGTCATCCAGATGCCTGCCGGCGCAGTGACGGAGGCGACTACGCTGGTCTACACACCGGTGGAAACGTCTACAACTCCCTCCGG